>CAIWET010000160.1 GCA_903911805.1 uncultured Ignavibacteria bacterium
CAAAAATGACACCTAAAGTAATTTCATTAATCTTTATACTTTCTTTATATCATCAGCCCTCTTCTAGATTTCCTACTTATATTTTTACAGATAATTTTCTATCATAAATTAAATTTTCACAAACTTTTCAAATTTATTGCCAATTTTAATGAAATATATTCCAATCGGTAATTTACTAATGTCAAATTTAAAATTTCCAAAATTAGATGACATTGTTATATTGTCAATTATACAAATTCCCATTGCATCAAATATTTGGATGTTATCGATAAATTTCTCTGAACTAGATAAATAAATATAATCATCTGCAGGATTGGGATAAATTACAAAATTATTGTTTTCTTCAATTTGAACATCTGAAATAGTTGATTTAACAGAATATGAATTACCAAGCATTCTATTTTTTAAAGAATCAGTTTCATCTTTCGGTAAATACGATTTTATGTATTCCACTTTTGCTTCTTCAGTGGAAACTGTAACTCTCATATATCCAGCACCATCTAAATTCAGACCAGTATATGCATCTGCATTGGCAAGCATTCCAATCTCATAAGTGGAATCACAAGGAATTGGAACTTCCTGATAAACCATTCCATCAACAATTTCTTTTGCAAATAAATGGTCGTGCCCCTGAAAGAAAACATTAACCTTGTTATCAACCATCAATTGGTGAATTGGTTTGCCCCAACCGGGTCTTTGGATATCAAATTCATATTTTGATTTTTTTGTATCTTTCCAACCGCCCCATTCACTGAGCATTACTGTTGTTGCGGCTCCGCGACCTTGTCCTAGAGTATGGTGAGCAAAAACGAATTTATATTTTGATTTACTTGATTCGAGTGTTGTTTTAAACCAATCATACTGCTTTTTACCAATTGTCCAATCCCAACCAGTTGGTTTTTCATTTGCAGTATAATAACGATAAACGTCCATTATTACGAATAAAGCATCGCCCCATTCAAAAGCATAGTAGTTTTGTGGCTTACCGATCCCGTAAGGTTCTTCTTCATCGTTTCCAGTATAAAATCCATCAGGAATTGGATTAGGATAGTACTTCTGTCTCCATTTTGTAGCATAAACAGCTAAATTGTTTGGTGGAGTTTGCAAAAGATAATAACCACTTTCACCTTCATGATTTCCTAAACATAAAAATAGAGGTGATGAATTGCAAAGAATGCCGAAGAATTGAAGAGTATTAACGTGTAATTGCTGCAATTGTGCATCAGTTATTGTAGTTGGATTATGGTCATCACCAAAAGTATCACCTAAATCTAGCATAAAATCAGCACTATCCTGAGCTTGATTTTGCATATTAATCTTCATCAAACCACTACTTCCTTTTTTATCATAAAGATGTGGGTCAGCTTCTATTGTAAAGGTAAATTTACTGCCTTTTGCTCTTTGTGTCTGAAAGAAATACTCTGAACTAGACAAATAAGATTGATTAGAGTTTTCTCTAAATTGAATACGATAATAATATCTTTGGTTAGTATTCAGATTATTAATTTTTGATTCAACTGGATCAGGATATTTTGAGCTGAAATTTGCTGTTTTAAAATCATATTTACCACTGCTTGTTCCGTATTCGATATAAAAATCTAAGTACTTCTTAGCTAATAAGTTAAAAGTAATTGAATTATCAGTTGGTCTGCCTAAAATAATAGTTCCATAATCTAAAAATTCTGTGGAATAAGCAGAAAGTGAAATCAAAAATATTAATGAAATATATAATTTTTTCATAGTGATTCCTTATTTGATGATAAATTTAGAAGTTAAATTATTTCCATTTAAATTAATCTCTGCAATATATAAACCAGTGGGTACAATTTTGCCATTTTCATCTCTGCAATCCCAAGTAATAAGATTATTATTAAAGTTCTTATCAAAATTTAATGCTTTTATTAAATTGCCATTTAAATCGATAATTTTAATTGAATTTAGATTTGATAAATTTTCATTAAATTCAATTCTAACTTCTCCCTGACTTGGATTTGGATAAATATTAATTAATTCTTTTATCTTCATATTTTCCATTACTGGGGAAGTTTTTGGCTTTATAACATAAGAATGTGATACATAGCCATTTTTATTTTGACCCTTTTCTTCATTCGGAAGTAATGTATTTACGTATTCTACTTTAGCTTCTGTTTCTGAAATATTGACTTTAAGATAACCTCTTCCTGGCAGCAAAGTTCCAGCTTTGTATCCATAGGAACCGGCTGATAAATTAGTTAAATTTCTGTTGGATGGTTGTGGGCATTCTTGATATATTATACCATCTTTTTCCTGATAGCCATAAAAATGATCATGTCCGTGGAAAAATATACTTACACCATAATCAACCATTATTTGGTGAATTGGTTTCTCCCAACCAGGTCTGTTCTTTTCAAAAGACCAAACTTTATTTGTATCCTTTCCACCCCATTCATAAAAATCAGCAGCTTCTATGCCACCTCTCATGTCTTTATCAGCTCCGCCAACTAAGTTATGGCAAAACACAAATTTAAATTTGCTATTACTTGCTTTTAGGGTGTTTTTAAACCAATTATATTGATCTAAACCAAGAGTCATTCCCCAACCTGTTTTTGGATTTGTATTCCAATAAGGATCAAGTACAACAAAAAGTGCATTTCCCCATTCCCAGGCATAATAATTTTGTCTCAAGCCAACAGAAGGTTCTGGTTTAATATTTCCTGAATAAAAAGTATTGGGTTCAGGGTTTGAAAAATAAAATTTTCTTGTGACTGAAGTAAGTATACTTAAAGATTTTGCATTATTATCAGTCAAATTACCCCATTCTCCTTCATGATTTCCTAAAACTAAATAAAGAGGGACTGAATGACAAATTTGTTCATAAAATGATCTTAATAGGAGGTGTCTGTCAGTAATATTTTTTTGAGTTTTATCTGTCAGTTTTTCACACATAAAATTATCACCTAAATCAATCAGGAAGTCTGGATTATCTTTTAGAATATTTTTTAGTGTTTGCTCGTATGCCAATGGAATTGAATTTGAATCTAAATGAGGATCTGCTTCAATTACGAAGCTATATGAGCCATTTTTATCTCTTTGTGTTTGAAATGTATTTACATTTCTTGTTATGAAATTTGTGGATTTATTATCTTTAATGTTGAGTAAATAGAAGTATTTTGTGTTAGGTAAGAGGTTTTCAATTAGAATTATAGATGAACTATCTTTCTTTATGTCAATGTTACTTGTTTTTTGATTTAAATTTTGTAAATCAGTTCCATAATTTACAAAAACAGTAACATCCTGTGATGCTAGTATATGTAAGGTTATAGTCTTATCTGTTGGACAAGATAAAATTTCTTTACCAATTAACAATGAATCACCAGATTGAGTTAAAATGGAATTAATCTGATAATTCATTATTAATTGATGATCATCAAGATCATCGACATTATCTATATCATTTTTTGAATAAATATTCATAGAAAATATTGATGAAAGGATTATTGCTTTCAGCAGGAGAAGATTAATTTTAGTCATATATATAATACCTTATTTATAAATTAGCAATTTTTTTGTAACAGTTTTATCAGCATAATTAAAGTTAATGAAATAAATTCCGGAATGAAACAATTCAGTTCTATAAGTTATTTTATTAGTTAATATATTTTCAGAATGAAGAATTCTCTCTCCATAAATATTTATAATTTCAATTGAAATTAATTTAGAATTTTCGAAAGTTAAATTAAAAAATTCATTAGCTGGATTAGGAAAAATTTCAATTCCAAATGTATTTTGCTCTATAACATCAGTTTTAATGTTAGAATTATTTCTAGCAATTCTAAATCCTAAGTGGTAGTATGGATGAACAGGATCTTGAGGTCCTCTGTAATATGAAGGATTTCTATTTGAAACTCTTGAATGTCCGTCATTAACAGTATCTGTAGTCAATTTGTAACCATTATACCAATTACCACCTCTCATACCTCTATATGCTTTTCCATCAGGCATTTTAAATGATGAATCCGGTCCTTTAGGATTTAAATATGGACTTTCTTCGTAATATTTTTGTCCATACCAATCATTTACAAATTCCCAAACATTCCCAGCCATATCAAATAGTCCATAAGAATTAGAACCATCGCCGGTTTGATAATTTATCATTGAAGAAGGCCAATTATAATCACTTTTTAATTTCAGTTTACCATCATAAAATCCAACTGGAGTAGTAAATGGAAAATCAGCTTCTAAAGTTCCTTCATAAGGATCTTTAGACTCAGGCCAATTTGCTTTATTCTTTGTTTGGTCATTGCCCCATTCATAATTAAAATATGGATTTTTGTGTCCACCTCTAGCAGCAAATTCCCATTCTGCTTCTGTAGGAAGACGGTATCCATTTTTTGTGAAATCGCAAACCCAAGTTTTGATATTATAACATTCTTGCAAAAAACTCTGCCTACTTAACCAGTTACAATATGCAGCAGTTCCAAACCATAGAACTCCAACCATAGGATGATTAGCCCTGAAATCTACAATTTTAAATTCAGACCCTGTAAAATCAATGCTATAATAAGAAGCAACTTTATTTGTAAAGCAATAAATATCGTTCCCACCTTTTGCATAAATATTATTATTTCTAACTTCAATTTCACCAGCTTTATAAGAAGAATTGAGAAAATCCAAATATTCTTTATTTGTTATTTCATATTTACTCATAAAAAAAGAATCGAGTTTTACTTTGTGCAAGGGGAATTCATCGCTTGGATGTTTAGGATCAACAAATCCAATATGATCACCCATCTCGAATTCATCACCAGGTATTAATATATCATTATTAGCTGTTGTAATAGCTTGATCAATTCCACCTCTAACTAAAATCAGGTATTCTTTCTTTGTTTTGTCATTATAAGATACAATTCCGAAATCAGTATTGATATCCCATGCAAGATTAGGATTATTTTGAATAGTTGTAGAAGACCAATAATTGCCATTAATCATTGTGAATATTGATTTATCAAATGATGGTTTGCTCAATTTAACATTATTTAAAGATTGAATTTCTTTTATATTTGGAATTCTCCAATCATTTTTTCCACCCAATTGAGAGGCTTTTGCATAAGCTAAAGCTTCTTCCCAGGTATATTGTGTATTTGAAATAACTTGTTGCCAATATAAACCTGTAAAAATATCAAATACAGTTCCATCACTATTTTTTGTAAATCTTGTTTCTGGAATTGAAATTTGATTATTAGGCCTTACGGCTCTAACATGAAACTTCTTTGAACCACCAGTACTAATTGTTTCATTCTTCGGGTGTGCTCCTATTCCACCACCAGCATTCACAGCCCAAACTTTAGTATTATCATCCATTCTTAAATCTGAAGTCCACCAATATTCAGCAGCAGATTTACTAAAAATTAGAGTATTAATTGTTGGATTTAAATAATTATAATGATTAATAGTAAATAATTCAAATGCTGTTGGTAATCGCCAGTCATTTTTGCCAGATAAAGTAAGACTTTTGCAATATGATAAAGCGTTTTCAAAAGTCATTTCTCCACCATCGGTTTTCTGCCAGACTAGACCAGTATTAATATCTGTAATAGTACCATCACCATTATCAGTAAAACTTGGTGAATTAATCATATAATCAGAATCTTCACCAAATGTTTGAGTAAAGTTACCTGTTTGTCCAGTATCAGGAAGCTTTATTAAGCCCTTTTGAGTATATAAATTTATACTGCAAACCAGTGTTAATAAAAGACTAAATCTAATTAATTTACTATTCATCTTATTTTATATAATTTAGTTGTATATTTAATTGTTCTTTACTATTGCAAATATTGCAGATGTAAATACCACATGGAATGCTATATTTACTGAAATCTAATTCAAAAGAATGATCACCTGACTCTAAAAATGAATTATTAACATCACTAATTAAATTGCCCATAATATCATAAATCCTTATTTTTATAATGTCACTGGTTTCTAAATTAAATTTAATAGATGCAACTGAGTTTATTGGATTAGGATAAATGTTGAAATTTTTATATCCTGATAAATTAATAACATCAGTAGAATACAACTCAATGAAATTGCCAGGAGTAAGGTCCTTTCCGACTAAGCCTTTATAGTCCGGAGTATATCTATAAACTCTGAAAACAGAATTCATCTTTTCGTCAGGTCTTGCCAAATCTGTTTTTAAAGATTCACCTTGTTTTAGTGGACCAGTTTGATCAACAGGACAAATATATTCCCATACAATTTCTCCTGTCGAAGTAACTTCTAAAAATTGTCCGACAGTTCCTGAGCAAATTAAAGTATTCCCATTTGGTAATCTATAAGCTCCGGAAATATTTTCTGAATATGATAAACCATTGCTGCTTCCTTTGCTTACACCTTTATAAGTCCAGGTAAAATTAGTCGGGCCAAAGGCTTTACCACTACTTAGATTATAAGAACCATCTTTATTCATATCGGGAGTAAACTCATCAACGGTAGAATAAATAGTAGATCCTCCTCTGCCTAAACCATTATTAAAGCATGTAAGATTACCTGCTCCAGGTCTTCCCGGTAGTACCCATTCAACATCATGCTGCTCAAAATATCTTTGCTCGGTTTTTGTACCAGCTCCATAAGTAGCAGGATTTCCCCATCTATAAAGCAAATCTCCACCCTTGCCTCTTTTTCCGCCCAAATGACTTTTTGCTTCAGATGTAGTAGTGCTATGGTCTATTATCCAAACTTCACTATTGCCTCTTACACTTAATGCAATTTGATCTAATTCAGGGTTATAATCCATTGAATTCATATGATTCCAGAAAGCAGGTAAAATTCTACCATCTCCATCACAGTCAACTAATTCTGGATGTGATTTTGGATATCCATAATTGTTTTTTGTCTTATCGAAATCCTGAATTAAATGATCCCAAGTATGCCATTCCCAAACAACAGTCCCACCTTTTGGATAAGTAGGTTTAATTTCAACAACATAATCAGGAAGCATACCTTTTTGTTGAATATCCGAGTTTAATTTTGCAGGATTAAATCCGGCATCCATACATTCCTGATAAGTCTTTTTCTCAATTACCAGCATTAGTACATTACCATTTGGTAACTTTTTAATGTCATGATGCTGCATATATGTTTCTGTTGAAAAATCAAATTCCCATACAAGATTGTCATTCCAGTCATATTCTTCAACTCTTCCACCTTCTCCACCACCGCTGCTTAATTTACCTTTTGTCATACATGCTCTTAGTAAATTTCCGTTTTCTAACAAATAAACACTTTGTCCTGGAGGGAATTTACTTGATTTCCATTCGTGGATTTTTCTGCCTTCATTATTAATTAAATATGTCATAGTGTTTTGCTTTGGGGCAAACAATGTGTATCCTTTATATGATTTTGAAGAATCATAACTAAATAAACCTACTGTTCTTGTTTGAGTCAATAAATGAGAGCTTATTGACAAAAATACCACTAAAAATATTATTTTCTTTTTCATTGTAATCCTATTTAAAATAAATCATTGATTTTGTTTCTTTTTTTGTTTCAGACTCAATTGTATAAAAATAAGTCCCAGAATTCAGAAAGTGTTCATTAAAGTCTGTACCATCCCATATTAGTTCATACATACCTGCTTCAAATCTTTGATTTGCCAATTCTTTTATAAAATTGCCTTCAAAACTATAAATAGATATTTTTACATTTTCACTATTAACGATTTTAAATTTAATAGTAGTTGATGGAGTAAATGGGTTAGGGTAATTCATGCTGTTATTCTCTTTAATAAAGAAATAATCATCATTATTTTCCTCTTCCACTGATGTTAATAAATCAGAAGGTTTTATATAATCCGGTGATTTCCCTGTTATTGTGCTGCCAGCAGTCAATTTTTTTCCAACCAAACCCGGATAATTTGAGGTATATCTATAAACTCTAAAACAAGAATTGTACATTGGATAATTATCTGTGATGATTTTTTTAATTCCACCTCTTGTTACAGGATTGATATATTCCCAAACTATTGATGTATCTTTTGGATATACTTCAAAAAAATGGCCACTATTGTCAGAACAAACAAGAGTATTTCCATTTGGTAGTCTTTGAGCACTTGATCCAATTGTGCTAAAGAATGTAGTATTATTTTTACTGGAATAACTCCATACTACCTGCTTGGAAAAATTCTTCTTTTCTTTCATTAAATCTTTATCAGGTGAATTCACAGAATTGTATCCAGCTGAAGGTGGATTGACAAATTTTCCGGTATTTGTGCCGGATGAATTCAAATAAGGATTAATCTCCATAACATAGGATTGCAGAGTTAATTCCAATAGATTTTGTCCATTATTAAACACCATAAGATTACCTGCACCTGGTAATCCAGGAGCTATCCATTGAATATTATGAGAACCCCCTAATTGTTTATGGCCGTTAGTTCCTTTTTCCCAATTATCTAATACTGAAGGTGGATCTCCCTGATCATATTTTGCAGGATCTCCAAATCTGTACAAGAAATCACCTTTAGAAGAAGCAGCTAAAGAAATTGAAGTAGTAGGATCATTTTTGATAAATGTATTACCATGGTCGATTACATAAAATTCACCATGTACAGAATTTATTACAATTAGATCTAATTCTTCATTATAATCAAAAGAATTACAATGCAACCAGTCACTCTTAACTGGATTTCCTTTAATATTTAGATCAATTTTACCAATATTATCTTTGACAATTCCATAATTCTTTTTACTAGGGTATAAATCTTGAACAACATGGTCAAAGAATGACCATTCCCAAATCACATTGCCTTTCATATCTACTTCTACAATAACATCCATTTGAGCTGTAGAATAATTTTTAGAATTTGTAGAATCGCAACCAGCTTCGAGACATTGCTGGAGAGTTAAACTTTTATTAGCAATATAAATAAAAGTGGAATCACCCAGTTTTGTATTATAGATTTTTTGAAAGTCATGATGAGGAGCATAGCCTAATCTTTTTTCAGTATAAGTCCAGACTGTATTGCCATTCCAATCTAATTCAAGCCATGTTGTTGATTTGCTAGGGTCACCTCCTGCAGCATCATAAATAGTTCCACCTGGAGTTAATCTTGGATTTGTACCAATTTTCCAAGAATTTATTATATGACCTTCCATATCAATAAGATAGGTTTTACCGGCAGTACCAAATAATGTATAACCATTATAAGCTTTTGATTCATCCCAATAGGAAGTTTCTGTTCTACCAAAATGAGATTCATGAGAATTTAGTTTAGAAAGGAATAAAAACAAAACAAATATACATAATTTAAAACTTAATCTTTTCATAGCTTTATTCCTTTTATAATTATAAATATTACTTTCGCTTATTATCTGGTCCTTTATTAATTGCTCTATAAATTTCTCTAATCATATCATCAAAAATATTTTTCTGCTCTTTATCGCATATATTTCTGACTTTTTTAAAGAAAATAAAGGTCAATTTATCAAGGTCGCCTTTTTTCTTACCAATTTTTTCGAATTGCAAATCAATATCATTATTGCTTATATCCAATGGAACTTTATCATTGATTTCGTTGTGGAAATCTCTTATTTCATCTTTAATGTTCTTATTCTGTATCTTATAAGTTTTATATTCTTCTTTTAATTTTGAAGTTTGTTCCTTAGAAAACTTCAATTCTTTAACTAAAAAATCAATAATATCATCTTTATCAGAATTAGGATCTTTGGGTTCCTCCTATCATTTTTTTTCTCTTTAATTTCTTCAATGGAA
>CAIWET010000161.1 GCA_903911805.1 uncultured Ignavibacteria bacterium
CGAGATAAAAATAAAAATCTTTTACATCTAACAGCATGTGATAAAAACGATAATTTGCATAGAGTTATTAATTATAAATATGATGATTATAATAATTTAATTGAAAAAATTTCCTCATATCAAATCAATAAATCAGATTTTATTGGATTTCCAGGTGGTTACTGCAAAGAAATTTACATCTATTCCAAATAGAAATTCCGATCAAAATTTCTAAAATATGCCTTTATTACGCTTTCGTAAAGGTTTATTGGTGTTTCGTAAGCCATTATGATACTTTCGTAAAGGTTTATTAGTGTTTCGTAAATGGAAAATATACCAATAAAGTCATACGAAACACCAATAAAGGCATAGGATATTACATTGAAGGCATTAATAAAGTAGGGGCAGGGAAACCCTGCCCCTACGATTAATTGATATATCAGATTATAATATTTTTAAATTTTAATTTGTATGATTTTAATTATGTATGTTTTTTTTATTGATTAAATATGGATATAATAACAATAAATAAAATATATCAACTTTTTTATTGCTTATATCATAAGAAATTCGTAATTTTGTAATTCGTGCTTTGCAGGAGTGGCGGAACTGGCAGACGCGCTGGACTCAAAATCCAGTGCCCCCTAAAGGCGTGAGGGTTCGAATCCCTCCTTCTGTACAAATAGCGTAAGCTCTTTATAATCAATAAGTTATGAAGAGCTTTTTGCTTTTTAAATGGTAATTAACATATTCTACATTTTATCAATAAATTTGTTGATTTACTTTGAAATGTGCTTACATTTTCTTAATTTTGAATATTGGTTAATTGTTTTTTAGAGGAAAGATGTTTTTTATTAGACAAAAATTTACGCTGATATTAATGACTTTAATATTTCTTTTTATTTCTTCAGAATCCAACTTTTCAAAAAATTATAAGTTGACAATTCTTTATACAAATGATGAGCACGGTTGGGTGGAAACTGATAGTAATCACGCAGGTGCTGCAAATCTTTATGAGATATGGAATAATGTAATTAAGCAAGAAGAAAATGTACTTCTTTTAAGTGGTGGCGATAATTTTGCGGCAGCTCCTCCATTATCAATGGAAACAAAAGGTGCCTCAACAATGGATGTTTTCAAAGCTTTAGGGCATTGGGTTGCTCCTATTGGTAACCACGAATTTGATTTCGGTGTGAGTGTCTTCAAGGAAAATCAAAGAAGATCAAATATGACTTATCTTTCTGCAAATATTGAAAGTGAATCTACTGGATTAGTGCCTGATTATACTCGACCATATACCATGAAACAATTTAATGGTTTTAAAGTTGGTATTCTAGGATTAGCAAATATTGAAACCCCATCTTTAACTAATCCAAATAATATCAAGGGATTGCAATTAAGAACATATGAAGAATCATTAAAAAAATATCTACCAGAAATAAAAGAAAAAGCTGATATTTTAATTGTTCTTATTCACGATTGTGCTAATAAAATTTTAACAGATTACGCAGTATTGAGTTTATTTGATGAATATAATGTAGCTTTTGTTGGTGCAGGTCATTGTCATCAATTTGTTAATCAAAAAGAGAATAATTCAATAATTCTCGAAACAGGTTCATATTTGAGAAATTATGGTAGGGTTGAACTTACTTATGATGATTTGAAAAAAGAGGTTATTAGTTCAAATTCTCTGATTCTTGATAATGTAAAGATTGAAAGAAAATTAAATAAAATTGATACAATCATAAGTAATTATCAGAAAGAAATTGAAGTTTCTCAAGCAATTAATAGAAAAGTAATTGGCAAATTAGAAAGAGATTATACAAGAGATAAAGATGATTATTATACTTTTATTTGTAAAACTTGGTTTGAATCATTCCCTAAAACTGATTTTGCATTGTTAAACAGAGGTAGTATAAGGCAAGATTTAAAGAAAGGTGATATTAATATAAGTGCTATAAAATTAATAATGCCGTTTGAAAATACTTTATATTTAGTTGATGTAAAAGGTTCAAATTTAATTGATGAGCTTAAAAATAAAAAAATTATCGGTTGTTATAAGTCTTCTAATAACACAATTATGTATAGTGATATAAAAGAAATTCAACCTGATAAAACATATAGAATAATTCTTCCTGATTTCTTATATTGTGGTGGTGATAAAGTTTCCATTAAGTCAAAATGCGAAAATCTTGAAGAAACAAAATTAAATTATCAAGAGCCAATGATAAATTATTTTATCAAATATAAAATTGTAAAATAAAGATTAGGATAAAGTGAAAAGTAAAATATTATGTCTTGTAACTACATTATTAATTTTAAGTAGTTGCAGTATAGTAAAGAAAATTGCCGGAGCTGATGTTGATGCTGAGCAGTTCGAAAAAGCAAGAATGGCAAAAATGCTTGAAGTTAGAGTCAAATCTTCGGAAAAGTTACTTGATAGATTGAATCAAGCTGAACCAATTGACAAAACTGATATTCAATTCACGTTATCTAAAGATTTTTTAAATAAAATTGTTAAACAGTATGAGCATTCAACAGGTTGGTTAGATGCTGAAACATCATATAAAATTGAAACCATTAATTTAAATTTAAAAAATGGGGTTATATTAGTTAATTTAGGTTTGATTGCTAATAATTCAAAATATTCTGCTGATGTAAAATTAAATATGGATTGTATTTTAGCTTTGAATTCAAAGAATAATGAAATTGTTGGAGAATTAGAGCCATTCAATATCTCACCAAATGTTGAAATTAAAAGTATACTATCCTCAGCAAGTGAAATTGTGGAAAATTTAATCAAAATTAATCTTGGAAATTTAAGCAATAGCTTTCCACCATTAAAGATTCCAGTTGATTTTTCAAATTCTTTTGCAATTCCTGGAAGTATTAATAATATCAAAAGTGCAGTAAATTTAAATATTACAAATGTAAAAAGACAAATTGATTATAGCTTGAAATTAAAAGAAATTTTGATTTTTGAAAATGGTGTTTTGATTTCCTTGAATATTGATAAGCTAGAGGTGAAATAATGATTAGAATATTATTAATGGTTTGCGCTTCTGCTATTTTTGTATCTTGCGGCTCAGTTAATTATCCTAAAGTAGAAGATTCAAAAAAACTAATTGATTCATATAATTCAAAATTAGAAAATCTTGAAAAAGGTATAAAAGCAAAGAATATTGGTGTTTCAACTGGGAACGATTTAATTTTGAAAGTACCCAATAGTACTTTTAATAGAATATTTGATAAAATCTCTCAACAAAAAGCAGAAGATTTGATTTTAGATTTTTGGTATTCTCCAGCAATTGTTAGCAAAGAGGTAAATGTTTTAGG
Source organism: uncultured Ignavibacteria bacterium (assembly GCA_903911805.1). Lineage (GTDB taxonomy): Bacteria > Bacteroidota > Ignavibacteria > Kapaibacteriales > UBA2268 > CAIWET01. Next base: position 3,316 of record CAIWET010000161.1, read on the forward strand.
TATTAAAACAAATCATTTAGTTGATTTGGAAAGTGGTAAAATAACACTTGATTTGAAAAATCTAAAATTTGAAAATTTTAGTAATAATGTTATTAATGGAATAATTGAGATTGAAGGCAAAGGCAATGTTACTGTTGTTGGTAAAAGTGCTGGACTCTCTGCCAAGGCAAGCCCAATGCTACTTCTGAATTTAAATGAAGGCATAAGTTTTGATATTTCCAGTGATAAAAATTCAAATTTATCGTTAAAAGCTAAATCAAAACAATTAAAATTAAAAACAAAAA
>CAIWET010000162.1 GCA_903911805.1 uncultured Ignavibacteria bacterium
ATATTATTTATTATATCAAAGCTCCAATTAAGTTTGTCCCAAGTGTTTCCCTGAAAATTATATTTATAAATAAAACTTGTATCGTGCATTACGCTTGTGGAAATTGTATATAAACTTGCATAGAAATTTCCTTCGCCATCGCCAAATAATTTCAGATTGTAATTGTAATTATAATTGAAAATGCTTGTTTTTTCGATTGTCAATCCTTTATCTTTTGAAAAACTAATAACCGAATCTTGCACTAATAGCATATTATCTTTAGAGACTACAATTGATTCAAATGGCAAAGCTCTCCACTGACTTTCTTTAGGGTGTTTAATTATATTTTGGCGATAAAAATATAATACTAAGGTTGAATCAGGCATTTCAGAAATTTTATCAACATTAACAGAATCTTTGAAAACTTGGGCAGTTTTACCAAAATCATTCGAAATCATAAGAGTGCTATTGCCTTGCCCATCTAATAATGCAAAGAATAGCTTGTTAGATGGTGTAGCAAAAACGTGTGCAACTCCAACGCTGGAGCCAGCTAAGTTACTTTTTACCCAACTTTTGCAAGAATCGTTTGAGTAATAAATAAATCCTTCTAGGTTGCCACCATTATTTGTATAAACAAAATTTGCAAAGAAAATAGTTTTCCCCTCATCATTTTTAATATCAACGATTGAATTAATGAAAAAGCTATAATCGGAATTAAAAATTTTATTCCAATTTACACCTTTATCAGTTGATTTGAAAACATTATAATAGCTGTAAGTATAAAGATTGCCATCTTTTGAGTCGAGCAGATTTGGATATTGTATCCCGTTGATTGAAGCGACTTCATTAATAATTTCGCTAGAATAGAGATTGCAAGAAATAATTATAAATAAAATAATCAGTAACAACTTTTTCATAAGACCTCCATTAATAATATATTATTAATACGGATATATAAAGCAATTGTTTTTTTATTAGAAAGCTAGGATTCTTCTCTTCTCTTGATTACTACAAGAGTTTTATCATCATTATATACAGAATTAGCTGAATAATTTTCAACTTCTTCTAATATTGCATAGGTGATAATGTTTGCAGGAGATTTATGATATTTTTTTACAATTTCTTTTACTCGTTCTTCTCCGAATAAATTCCCGTCAGCGTCTTGTGCTTCAGTGATTCCGTCAGTATATAACACCATTACATCACCAACTAACATAAATGTATTTTCCAACTTGTACTTTTGATTAGGCATAATTCCTAAAAAGCCTCCAGTTGGGTCTAACATTCTGAATCGGTCTTTTGATGGACAATAATGAATTGGTGAGCAATGACCAGCATTTGCATAAAGTACCAAATGATTTGAGGACATTGTTAAATCGCAATAAAATAGGGTGACAAATCTTTCATAAAAGAAAGTATCGTAAATCAGATTATTTAATCTAGAAAAAATGCTCGAAATCTTTGCGGCAAATCCCATTCCCATTTTCAATGCCCCAGATAAGAATAATGACTGCACAGCTGCGGGCAAACCTTTGCTTGATGCATCGCTGATAACGATTCCCAAACGTTCTTCTTCTTCGTCTGTGCTTTTGAGATAATCAAAATAATCGCCACCAACTTCACTATCTGGAATGCACACGCCAAAAACGTCGTAATCGTGAAATGAAATTGCGTGATCTGGAAATAAATTCTTTTGAATTTCTGATGCTCTAAAAATATCTTTTTTGATTTTACTATGCGCTGCCTGATCACTTAAGTTTTTTAATGCAACTGTGCTAACTGATGAGATAATATTTAATGTTTCGTAAAAAGCCTGTTTAATCTCAGGAGCGCTAAATCCAATCACATATTCATAATGTTTACCAGATTTGATTTTAACTAATTCGCCAACTCCAATTGCAGAAAATAGTTGAATACCTTTTTCAATCAAAAGTTCATCTGTTTCATAGTTCAGAATTGTTCGCTCTTCACTTAATTTACCTAATACGGGTTGTTCTTCAATTTTTATTGTATAATTAGCTGGAATTTTTTGTGCAGCTCCATGCTGAAATTGCAAAACATAAGTTAAGTCTCTAGTGTTAAGTTCCCAAACTCTGCCTGAAACAATCCCAAATTCAGGAGTTTTCACAATATCTTTTACTAATGATTTTAATAAAGAAAGCTTGTTTTTGAACTTACCAGAAATAAGTGTCTCAACAAGCTTATAAGTATCTCTTTGATTATTTGTAGTTGAATACATAATTATTAAATTATTCCAGCTTTTTGCAATGCAGCTTTTAATTTCTTCTTAGTATCAGCTTTTGCTGGTAATAATGGTAACCTGAATACATCTTTGGAATATCCCAACATTGTCATAATTGTTTTTACAGGAACTGGATTTGTTTCAACAAAATTCAAATCCATTAATTCTAGCAAATTATATTGAATTTCCAATGCTTCTTTATTTTTGCCTTTAAGAGCAAATCTCACCAAATCAGAAAATTGCTTTGGTGCATAATTTGAAATCACAGAAATAACGCCTTTTCCACCAATTGAAATTATTGGAATTGTTAGCGCATCATCACCAGAAAGAAGAGTGAAATGCTCTGGAGAATTTTTAATAATGAACATCATTTGCTCTAAATCTGCTGATGCTTCTTTAGTAGCAACTATATTTTTACACGAATTTGCAAGTTTTATCTGAGTATCGGCTGTAATATTGCAGCCAGTTCTACCAGGTACATTATATAAAATAATTGGAATATCTACTGAATCAGCAATCAATTTATAATGTTCGAATAAACCATCTTGAGAAGGTTTATTATAATAAGGAGCAACAATCAAAGCTGCTGCTGCGCCTAATTCTTTAGCAATCAAAGTCATATCTAAAGTCACTTGAGTGTCATTACTGCCAGTTCCTGCGATAATTGGAATTCTACCTTTAGCAAATTCTAATGATTTAATAATAATTGCTTGCTTCTCTTTAGTAGTAAGAGTGGCGCTTTCGCCGGTTGAACCGCAAACAACCAAGCCTTCTACTCCATTATCAATTTGGAAGTTAATAATTCTTTCGAGATTATCGAAATCAACTGTTCCATCCTTTTGGAACGGGGTTATTATGGCTGTTATTGTGCCTTTTAGATTCAAACTTTTCATCTATACTCCTATCACTATGGGTTAAACCTATGGTTATTATTCAAATAGATCG
>CAIWET010000163.1 GCA_903911805.1 uncultured Ignavibacteria bacterium
AATTTAAGATTACTAATTTCCATTGAATTATTTGAAAATAATAGTTCTCCAGCTTCATTATAGGCATTTATTGCTTCAATAATTGGAATTTCACTTCCATCTTTTGGAGTAATATTGATTTTTATTTGTCCAAAGGAAGGATTAGGTGAAATATTTACATTAAATTTTGATTCAACATCATTAACTGAAGATATTCCCTGAATTGGTGATAATATTTCAAAATCGTCAATTAATGCTTCAGTAACCCAAGTTATATATGATGATTTTGCAATTCTTACAACAAATTTAAATTTTAATTTTGCAAAATCATTAACATAATCATTTAAATTGTATAATTGAGATTCCCATTGACTAGTTTTTTTAATAGAAGTTTCTATTGTTTTCCAAGTTTTTCCATCATCTTCGGAAATATAAAATTCAAAGGCAGGAATAGTTGTTAAATTATAATAATTGTAAAACCATTTATTAAATTTTAAAATTGGATTTGGAGTATTTGATAAATTAAATGATTTCGAGATTACAGATGTTGTTCCATTTGGATAATAGGAATAATAATTGTTTGAATTGCCAAGTGCACCAGTAACCAAACACTTTGTGCCTTCTCCAGTTCCAGAACCTGGTTGAATTTGCCCAATGGACAATGTAATTACATTAGGAGTTGCAATTTCCCATTTACCATAAGTTGCTATATCAGTAGAATCTCCAATTTTCCAATTATTTGTTGTTTCAAAATCATCCATATAAATTGTTTCGTAACCAACTGTGAAAAGAAATGGTTTAGTTTCTGTTTGAGATGCAGAAAGTACTAAATTCACTGAAGATAATTTGTCATATGCTGTAAAATAGTATTTAACTACAGTTCCGTTTGGTTGTGCTGGAATTTTGGCAGTATATTTACCTTTTCCTGTTTCGGTTGCAATAACTTCATTCAATATTTTAAGATTATTAATCATATAAATTAATTTAACTGGACTAGGTTTTGCATTTGGTAATGGTAGATAATCAATATTAAAATTTGCAATGTAATCATTAATTGTATCTTTAGTGTCACTTAATGGAGTATGCTGAAATGACATTTTGGTAAATAAATTTGTTCCGATATGGTGATTGTTGAATGATTCAACAATTTTATCATAATATGGTGTTCCATTTGACAAATCATTATCATCATCATCGGCAATAAGAGTTTCAATAAACCATTCACTAAAAGCAATTCCAACATTTAAATCATCTGGTTTTCCATATTTAGCTTTATGAGATAATTTCATTACAAAATCAGCATTTGTTAAATCCCTTAAGTCCCAAAATGCTCCAGCTAAAATTTGACCATCGTGATGTGATTCATTTGTTAAGCTATCAGGATAAATAATTTTATTTTTTAAATTTCTTATATTAAAATTTGGATCAGCAGGTTTTACTCCACGTCCAACAAAGAAATCATCTAACATCATACAGGAAGTAACGTCAGCAGTTCCTTCATTACAAGAAGCATTAATCATCCCTTGCGCTGAACCTAGTGACTTGTAAAGAAAAGAGTTAACACTATGCCCCCATTCGTGGTATAAAACTGCTCCAGACTCATAAAGTTTAAAATTAGCATCTTGACAACCAGTAAATCTTATTGTGCTACCACCAGAAAAGGCATTCGCTGAACCAGTAAAACTAATTTGTAAGTTTAAAACAGAATCCATTCCAGTAAATTTTGGATCTAATTTTTTATAATATGAATGAATAAAATTAGCGTGCCAGAATAAAGTTCTTTCACCTTTCATTGAAATTGTATCATTCCAATTAACAATCAAATTATCACCTGGATTAATTATGGATGTAAAATTTGCTGTTTTTGTATCAAATAAATTACTAGAATTTAATCTAGTTACTTTTACCCAAGGACCCGAAAAAATTGATTTAAAAGTCACAGCTTTTGTTAAATCTTCAACTATTTTGCCTTGGCTATTTGTTATTGCTGAATCTGTTCCAAAAAAGTTCTTCATTTCTCCAAAATATACAAGAGTATCTTTTTCCATTGGATTTTTGAATTTAATTGTACCTTTATTTGTTGCTGATGCATTAGCATCTCTATGATTTGTATGGCGATAGAGCAAATCACCTGATAACTTATCTACGTAAGAAACAAATTCGAATAATTCATCTTCAGTTTTAAAAGGTACTTCATAAGCTACTTTAAATGCATATCCAGATTTTGTTGGAATTGGAATGATTTTTTCAGTATTGACATTTTGTATTGAATTTGTATTAATTCTTCCAAAATCATCTAAACCTAAATAAGCATTTTTCAAAGGATTGATTTGAGAAGAATTAATTTTATTAAAATCAATAATATTTGCTAAATTACTAAAATATGCAATACCAAAGCTAAATACTTTAGCATCATTGGAAATTCTTAGTTCAATTTTAGAATTAAATACCTCCAAATTGTTAAAATATTGCTTAAATGAAACAAACCACTTATTATCATAATATTCAGCTCTAATCAATTTTAATTCAGCATTATTAATTCCAAAAGCTGAAAGTTTAATAGAAATAAAATCTCTTGATGCTTGCTCAATAATTGAATTATTGATTTCATTATATCCTTCAATTAAAATTGGCTTACCAAAAGCTTTAATTGGCATTCCATTAAACTTATTTATTGAAAAATTCCAAAAGCCATTATCTTTAATAAATTTCTTATAAGCATTTTCATTATTATTAAAATTATCTTGTAATATTTCAATATTTTGCTCTTTAAAATCAACTCCACCAATATCATTTATTTTTGATAAT
>CAIWET010000164.1 GCA_903911805.1 uncultured Ignavibacteria bacterium
AATTATAAAAGTATTATTTTTAATAATAGTGTGATTAAAAAATAATTAGATAATCCTATTAAAATTGTGAAAAATTTTAAAATATTGAACAAATATTAAATGAAACTGTATATAATTCGAATTTTTGGAGTAATTTTGTATCGTATATGTTGTTGTATGTAAGAATTTCATACAATTATGGATTAATATATTTAAATATGATATAAAATGAAGCAAAAAAAGAGTTTTAAATATATCTATGCTGGGCTATTTTTTTTAGTACTACTTTCAGCATTGTATTATCAAGAGAATATTCAAACCCAAAAAAAAGTATTTTTGTTAGCTTTGCAAGAAGCAAAAGGTAATTTTGATAAAGACTTGATATATAGAAGATGGGCATCTATGCATGGAGGAGTTTATGTGCCTATAGATTCAATAACTCCGCCAAATCCATATTTAAATCATATTCCCGACAGAGATATTCAAACTACAACTGGAAAGAAATTAACTTTAATGAATCCAGCTTATATGACTCGTCAAGTTCACGAAATTTCATTTTCATTGTATGGAATAAAGGGGCATATTACAAGTTTAAAGCCACTTAGACCAGAGAACAAAGCAGACAAATGGGAAGTAATCGCACTTCAAAATTTTGAGAACGGATTAAACGAGTTTGCTGAGATTGCAAACATAGATTCAATCTCATATTTTAGATTTATGAAACCATTAAGAGCAGAAAAAAACTGTTTGAAATGCCACGCTGTACAAGGTTACAAAGAAGGTGAAATTAGAGGTGGATTAAGTGTTTCGCTAAAGTGGGAACCTTTTCAAGAAATTATTAATTTAGAATCCAAAGCGAGATTAATGGAATATCTAATAGTTTTTGCTTGTCTTATAGCAGGACTATCATTAACATATTTTTTAAGTCAACGAAGTTATAAAAAACAAAAAAAAGTTGAGAATTTATTAAGATTAACTCAATATTCAATTAACAATTCAAAGGATTATATATACTGGATTGACGAATTTGGAAATATTATTTATGTTAATCAAACTTTGTGTGATCACTTAGGATACTCTCGAGATGAGATAACAAAATTAAAGATTTTTGATATTGACCCAATGTTCAATTTAGAGAATTGGAAAAATCATTGGAAAGAAATAATCGAAAAAAATTCAATGACTTTTGAAACGATTCATTTTTCAAAGGATGGGAATGAAATTCCAGTTGAAGTGAAAACAAACAGCATTGAATTTGAAGATATAATGTATAATTATTCAATAGCAAGGGATATCTCGATAAGACAATCAATAGAAACTGCATTAAAAAATAGTGAAGAAAAATTCTCTAAAGCATTTAAATCAATACCCGAGGCAATTTCAATTGCAAATATTGAAACTGGTGAATATATTGACGTAAATGATTCATTCTTAAAGATTTCAGGCTTTAATCGCGATGAGGTAATTGGAAAAACTTCTAAAGATTTAAATTTTTGGATAAATCCCGATGACAGAATTAAATGTATGAATGAATTTAAAAACAAGGGATATTTGAATAATTATTATATCAAATTTAGAATGAAGAATAATGAAATTCGAGATTTCTTAGTTTCTAGTGAAAATATTATTATCAGTGGTATTTTATGCAGTTTAAATTTTAATTTGGATATAACTCAACAGAAAAAAGATGAAGAATTATTAGTTAAGCAGAATATGGAATTAGAGAGACAATATGAAGAATTTGTACATTTGAATGAAATTCTTAAGATCACTAATTATGATTTAGAAATTGCAAAATCTAAAGCAGAAGAAAGCGATAAATTAAAGACAGCTTTTCTTCAAAATATGTCTCACGAAATCAGAACTCCATTAAATGGAATTCTTGGCTTTTCAGAGTTAATTCAAAATGAAAATTTATGTAAGTCTGATCTTTACGATTACACCAAAGTTATTAAACAGAGTGGATTAAGATTATTAGAAATCGTAAATAATGTAATTGATATTTCAAAAATTGAAACAGGACAAATAGAAATTTCTTCAAGAGCATTTTCTATTAATAAATTATTACGAGATTTGTATGATTTTTATAAATCTGACTCAGATCTTTTGAATTTAAGTTTTGATTATCATACTTTCTTGGATGATGGCAATGCAATTATTGAAGCAGATGAGTCAAAAATTAATAAAATATTGAGTAATTTGATTAATAATTCTTTGAAATTTACTACTAATGGTGGCATTGATATTGGTTACATTATTAAGAATAATAATATTGAATTTTATGTTAGAGATACTGGCTGTGGCATTCCTGATGATATGGTGCATAGAATCTTTATGAGATTTACTCAAGTGAATTTATCTATCAATAGAGGGTACGAAGGTGCTGGCTTAGGATTAGCAATATGCCAAGGTCTTGCTTCGGCATTGGGAGGAAAAATTTGGTTTGAATCTGAAATAAATAAAGGAACTACTTTTTTTGTTTCAATTCCATATAATACATCCAACAAGACATCAATTAACTCAAATAGTATAAAATTAAGTGAGAAAAAGCAATCAACCATTTTGTTGGCTGAAGATGACTTTACAAGTTACTTATTATTATCAAAGATATTAAAAGACCATAATTTCAATATTATTTATGCTGAAAACGGTCAGAAAGCAATTGATTTAATTAAAAGTAATTCTACAATTGATTTAATTATGATGGATATCAGAATGCCAATTGTTGATGGTTTTGAAGCAACAAGGCAGATTAAAGAAATAAATCCTAGTATTCCAATAATTGCTCAAACTGCTTATGCATTTAGTCAGGAAAGAGATGAAATTCTATCTAAGGGATTTGACGATTATATTTCTAAACCATTAGAATTTAAAGCACTAATAAGCATTATTAAAAAATATATTAAGGAAAAGTAACAGAAAATATATTAATAAATTATAGGTGTTTCGACTTCAATTTCTACTGTTCTGGAGTAAAATCTTCCTTCAGGCGAATCGTTATTATATAGTAATTTTTCGTTTCCAATGCCTTGATATTTAGCTCCATTATGATTGATTATTTTTTCAACTGCAGAAGCACGTTTCTCAGATAATATTTTATTATGTGCTGGATCACCAGTTCTATCAGCATAACCGAAAATTTGAATATCTGACTCAGGTTTGATATTCGATTTAATCAAATCAATAATTTTGTTATTTGATTTACTTAAAGTTGCTTTATCAAAATCAAACAAAATCAAACTATATTTTTCTTTAGTTTTATCTGATTTATTTGCCAAAGATTTCTTTTTAATTGTTTCTTTAATTATTGAAATTGGTCTTTCAGTAGTATATTTTACTTTATCGAGGCTATCAATAACATATAATTTGTAAAATATAACATCAGGCAGTTTAATTAATTCGCTCAATTGATTTGATAAATCCCAGTCAGAATTTTCAACAAATTTTGAAATATTATAAGTTTTATAAATAGACTTATTTTGTAAAATATCAACTTTCGCATTTTTTATTCCAGCTTCCGACACAATTTCAGACTTAAATCTTAAAATATTTGGCTCAATTGTCCAGTAAGATGATTTAGAATAAATTGGCTTAGTTATTTCATAATCATCAGAAATTATCTCCACACGCCTATTTTCAGCTCTTTTGTCAGGTTCAGCCATTGGTGTTGATACCTTTTCAGGTAAATTTCTGGTTTCAATTCTAATTCTGGAATCTTCTAAACCCCAAACATCGACCAGATATTTTTTAACACTAATAGCGCGGTCTTTTGATAGAGTAGAATTATTTTTCTCATTATTATTACCATCGTTGCATCCAATTAAAGTAATATTAGAAGATGGATTATTTTTTAACCTTTTTCCAAAAACATTTAATACATAATAATAGGTTTCAACTGCTGTTAAGCTGTGTAAAGTATCTTCGTTGAATTTATCAATAATATTATTAGAAATTCTAATATATTTATCTGAAAGATTGGATGAATCTTCATCAAAGAATATGTAATTCAACAATGGTTTTAAATTAATACTTAAAATTTCATTGATTTTAATTTCGGGATTGGGCGTTTCAGCACCAGATTTGTCCACCCCAAAAGCAGTTATTTGAACCTCTAATTTTCTTATTGGCTCAACATAATAAAAAAGGGTATCAGTGCGAGAAATAGTTTCTTTAGTCAATTTTATGTCATCAAATATTTCAGTTGTTTTAGAAGAATTAAGAATACCTAATCTAATAACATTATCCAGATTTTTTTCAGCCAAAATTTTGACAGTATCAATAAATTCATATTTTTCATACTTTTGAATTATTTCTTTAGGAATTATTGGAGAATATTTAATATTAATTCCACCACTAAAACTATTTACAGACCAACTATTAACGCTAGGAGCATTGTCAACTTTAGATAATCCATAAACATATGACATCTCTGGTTCAATTAAAAGTGTTTTTGATTCATTTAGTGGTAATTGATAAGAAATACTGATTATTGGTGCAAGATAAATACTTGGAGCATTTTCTAATTTGCCACTAAATTGGTTGCGAATTCTGCTCTGAGTATCATTACCCAAAGAATCAACAAAAGTACCAACATTCGAAGGTTTTACAATTTGCTCTTTTTGTGAATAATCTTTTACTATTACAGATCCGATATGAAATCCAATATTTAAATTTAAATTTTCTATAATTTGATATTTTAAATATGGTTCTAATCCTAATGAATTTAATTTGGTATCAATAGAATGTTCAAATGCACCATCAGTAATTTTATTATTTACTATTAGTTTAGTTGATTCGGTACTAGTTAACAATCCACTAAAATTATAATAATTTAGCTTCAATTTCAAAGCAAAATCATTATTAATCAAATATTCATAAAATAATCCCATTGAAAATCCAGATCCAGAGCCGTCTTTAAAGCCAGGTGAACAGCTTGGACAATAAGGTAATTTAATGAAATCTGCAGAATGAGAATTGTAATTATAGAACAATGAAACGCCATAATTTGGTCTTAGTGTATCTTTTTTACAAAATATAATTGCAGGAAATATTAGAAGGAATAATATTATTTTTTTCATTTCACTAGCCAAATCTAAAACAAAAG
>CAIWET010000165.1 GCA_903911805.1 uncultured Ignavibacteria bacterium
AGCAATTTATCAAGTGGCGTATATTTCTATACATTAGAAGTAAACGGTTATAAATTAACTCGCTCAATGATTGTTGCAAAATAATCTAAAGCTGATTTAATATCAAAAAGCTGCCCCTCAAAAAGGCAGCTTTTTTTATTTATGAATATAACTATCAAAAGAGAAAATTTCAAGTGAAGTATTCTTTGAATTTAAAAAAATGATTCAATTAGAACAACAATAAATTGGATTTATATAAGAGATTAGACTAAATCCAAAATAAGCTAGCTCGTAGCTAACCAATAATTAGCCTTATTAATTAATATACATTAGAGTTTATATACAAAAAAAGGTCGATCAAAATTAATTGAACGACCCTTTTTTAAAAGAATCTATACCGAATTATTTTTTATTTTCAGTTTTTGTCTTTGTTTCTACTTTTGCTTCTTTTACAGTTTTGCTAGCTTTTGCATCTGTTGTGCAAGAAGTTTTGCAATCTTTTGAGCATTTAGCGTCAGTTTTGCAAGCATCTTTGTGTTTAGCGTCTGTTTTGCATTCTGCTTTGTCAGTTGAACATTTTTCTGTTTTAGCTGTTTCGCAGCAAGCTTTTGCTTTTTTGCTTTTTGAGAATGCCATTTCTGGTGATGCAATTCCTAAGAATAATGCAACTAAAGCTACTAAAAAAATACTTTTTTTCATTTTATTCCTTCAAAATAAAAATTTATAAAATTAAATATTCGAGCTTAAAGACTATCTATAATTCGTTTTATTTTAGTACTTATATTGATGAATATTTTGATTATATCTCAATTAATACTATTTATTTATTATATCTTAATTCTTCAGGGAAGAATATTCTATCATTTATTCCAATATTCAATCCGATATAAGGTCTACTAAAACTTGATTTGCTTGTAAAATATTCATTAAATCTATTTCCAAGATATATTTCAGTACTTCCAGATGCATAACCAATAATAAAACCAATATTCATCATTTCCGAAATTCTCAAATTCAATTTATTTCCTACGTGGAAATAATTGCTTGGATAATAATTATATTCAAAAAATGGCTCAGTTGTTAATTCATCAGCCAAAACAGTTGTAAAATATCCAATTCTGATTGGCAATATTCCTATTCCCCATTCCTTAGGTCCTAATGCAATCATATTTACAAGTGATGTTCCAACATATAATTTATTATTCAAAATCTTTGGAATAGCAATTTCAGCATTTGCAAGTCTTGCAAAAAAACCATTTAAAATTGGTTTGCTTGTAGAATCATAAAAGAATGAATTATCTGCTGTTGTTGCTAACAATCCAAATTGGATTAAACCAACATTCCAAGATGAATGTTCGTGGTCTTTCCATTCTCTCAATGTTTCAGGAACTAAATTATGAAAATCCAAGAAGCTCATTCCTAATCCAAAATAAGGTGATGATACAGATAAATTTTTGGATTCACCATTTACCGCTATGTCTCTTGACATTTGCGTATAAGCAGGATTATTTCCAAATACATATCCAGCAAATGCTCTGATATTCAACCCACCTAATGAGCCTAACTCGATAGAACCAGATATGTTGATATATTGCGATGGGAACCATCCTAATCCAACTGCTGGTGTTAAAGCAACATAAGGAATTTCTTCTCTCAAATACCATCTTTTACGAATATAGAGAGGTGCAATACTCATTAAATTTTGGGAAAATCTTGAATCTGGATTGATTATCTCAAAAGCATAGGAACCGATTGTCCAATTCTTTGAGTCTTTGAACCATCTCAACCTATATTCAACAGGTAAGAATCTTTGCATTGTTCCACCAAATAACCCGTTATTAGCTTTGGAATTGTCTTTGAACATATTTTCAAAATTTGGAAATAGAGAAAACAGTCCATAATCTCCACGATTATCAGCACTTCCCGATCCAATTAGTCCAACGCTTTCGTAAAGACCTACTCGAATGAAATTCGGATAAAATCTATCTACTGAGCTATCTTTTACAACGGCATAGCGTTCCTGTTTAATTGTTTTTGATGATGGATAAATTATTCCATTATCTCGATTGCCTGGAGCGTTCATTTGCTCGTAAAGCGATGTTGTATCCTTATGGGAGACAGTATAAGTATCTGTTTCTTTTCTAGTGATACCAACTCCGCAACCCCACAAAAGTGAAAGGTTAAGGACAATTATTCCTAATTTTAAAGACTTTTTCATAATATTCTAACAATTAATAAATAATTATTCTACATTTACATTTAATTCAGCAAAACCTTTTAATTCAGCGTGCAATTTGTCGCCTGGAACTATTTTGCCAACTCCTTCGGGTGTGCCTGTGAATACACAATCCCCTGGCTCAAGATAAAATACTGAGGACAAATAAGAAATTATCTTGGCTGTTGTTCTTTCCATTTCAGCAGTATTGGTTGATTGCTTTATTGAACCATTAACACTTAATTCTATGTCAAATTCTCTATTTTCAAATCCAAATTCTTCGATTGGAATTACTTTTGATATTGGCGCTGAAGTATAAAACCCTTTAGCCACTGCCCAAGGTTGACCATTGTTTTTCGCTTTTTGTTGAATATCTCTTAATGTTGTATCAATCCCAACAGCATATCCAGCAACATAATTTAAAGCTTCATTTTCTTCAACATTACGGCAATCTTTTCCAATAACAGCCACTAATTCGACTTCGTGGTGAACATTTTCAGAAAATTTTGGAGGAATAATAGATTCACCATCTTTAATATAAGCATTACCTGGTTTAATAAAAATCACCGGTTCTGCAGTAATTAAATTTCCCATTTCCTTTATATGTTTGGAATAATTACTACCAACGCAATAAATAGTTCCAACTTCTAATTTTTTTCCATTTGAAAATTCTAGTTCTTTTCTCATTTTGTTTTATCCAATATTTATTCTTTTTCTATTATCGTAATAAACTTTTTCAATATTATTAATGATGTATTTATCATTTTTTGTTTCAGGCAATTCTTCTTTTGTTAAAATTACAAAAGTATCAATTGATTTAATTATACAATCATTGTAAGCGTGTTCATCTTTCGGAGCTGCTTCTTCCATCGGTAAATTGTTATTCAAAGAATCAAGAGAATCTTTTTGATGGAATGAAAATTGAGTTTGTCTGAAAGGTAATTCCTGGTCTGCATAAATTTTAGCAAAGAGTTTACCCCAAATTGGTGCAGCAGCTTTTGCAGCATATCCATATCCACCTGTGAATGTAATCCTGCGGTCATCAAATCCTACCCAAACTCCAGCAGTAAGCTGAGGAGTAAACCCAATAAACCAAGCATCAGCATAATCATTGGTTGTACCTGTTTTTCCAGCAGCATCAACTCCTTTGAAGTGTTTGCGAATTTCTGTACCAGTTCCTCTTTCAACAACTCCTTGCATCATACTTGCCATTTGATGAGCAACCAATGGAGGACAAGCATCAAGAGAACGACCACTCAATTTTTGTTCAAAAATTATATTTCCGAATTTATCTTCAATTCTTTTAATTGCAAAATGCTTGTAATAAACACCTTCATTTGCAATAGTTGCATAACCATTTGTCATCTCAAGAGGAGTAAGCTCACCACCAGCTCCAAGTGCCAAAGCAGGAACTGCTTTGAGCGGAGATTCAATGCCCATTCTTTGAGCTAGATTTATAACTTTCATTGGTGTTGTAACTTGTGTTATCAATCTAGCAGAAACTGTATTTATCGAGGCAGCTAAACCTCCAGCTAGTGTTACTAATCCACCTTCTCCGCCTGTTCCTCTTGGTGACCAGGATTCGTTTGTCTCAGGATTTACATAAGTATATGGTCCTGATTCGATTGTAGATGAAGGGGTTAATCCTTCCATCAATGCAGCTGCATAAACGTAAGGTTTGAAAGTAGAGCCAGGCTGTCTTCTTATTTGTGTAGTATGATTTAATGAATATTTTGCATCTGGATTTTCTTCCATAAATTTTGGAGAACCACCAACCATTGCTAAAATTGCTCCATTTGTCTGATCCATTACAACTAATCCAGCTTGAACAGTTGTAACGTAATTCTTGACAGAATCAATAAACTTTTTATCTCTGCCTAATTTATTTTCGATAAAATCTCTGTCTGCTGATTTTGCTTTTTTAAATTCAGGATTTTGCTTAATGGCTTTGGTAACCATTACTTTTAATATATCTGAATTATTATTCCAGCTCCAGGACTTATTGAAAATTTGCTGATATTGAGTTAAATGATTTAAAACTGCTTCTTCTGCATATTTCTGAATTTTGGAATTCAATGTTGTATAAATAACCAATCCATCTCTATAAAGGTCATATTGTTTCAATCTTTGGTCTTTTGCCAATTGCTGGCGTATCATTTCTACAAAATGTGGTGCAATAGAAAATCCCTTTTTAGATAATCTCTGCTTATTTAACTCAATTGGTTCTTGTGATGCAGTAACATACTCAGCACTAGTTATTAATTCCTGATCTCTCATCATTGAGAGAACGAGATTTCTTCGTTCTAATCCTTTGTCATAATCCACTACACCATTATAATGTTCAGGTGCCTTTAATATTGCTACTAAAAAAGCACATTCAGAAAGAGTAAGCTCCATTGGGCTTTTATTGAAATATACCATTGAGGCTACGTTTATTCCATAAGCTCCTCTACCAAAGGCAACAGTATTAGCATATTTAGCTAAAATTTCTTTTTTGGTAAAAGTTTTTTCAATTTGCATTGAAGTTACCGCTTCTTTTAACTTACGACTTAGTGTTATATCTTGATTATAAAACAAATTTCTTGATAATTGCATTGTAATCGTTGAAGCGCCTTCTTTTGTGCGCATCGATAAGATATTCTTTACCGTTGCTTTAACGATACGTTCTACGTGAACTCCCCAATGGTCAAAGAATTTGCGGTCTTCGGTTGCAATTAATGCATTAAAAAATGGCTGAGGAATGCTATCATAAGGAAGGTTAACTCTCTTTTGTATAAAAAAGTGATCTAGCAATTCTCCATCATCACTAAATATTTGTGTTGCCTGATTTTGCTTGGGATTTTCGAGTTGTTGCATCGATGGCAAATCATTGGCAATAGAAAAATAAAGAACAACCAATCCTGTAACAACCAGCAGGAGAAAACCTGTAACTAAAAATATTAAAAATTTTAATGGTGTCATATTAAAACAATACTTTCTGCAATTCTACTCTTCTTAATCTTTTTCTATATGTGTTTATATCTTCATCTGTTTTTCTAAATAATGGCTCAAGTTTGCCTTTGGATGAATATTCAAGTAAATCTTTTGGAATTCCTCTGGAAACAAGCTGATTAACCACAAATTTTACTCTATTCAATCCAAGTGTGCGGTTATAATCCTCTGAGCCTACATCATCAGTATGTCCAATTAGAATTAATTTTTTAATCTTACCTTCTGATGCTTTAATATTCTTAATCAATAATTCGATTTCGTCGTTCCATTTGCTATTAGTTTCAATTCCATTACTATCCAAAACATATTTATATGGTGTGGAATAAACATCATATGGAAAATTAATTCTTAACGTTAATTCATCAGGAATATTGAAATTTACTAAAGTGTCAATAATTGGATTTTTACTTTCAACATTCATTTTTTGAGTTTCAAAGAATAATTCTGGTGCCTGAGCAGTTATTTCATATTCTTTTGATTTTTTCAATTTTACTTTATAATTCCCCAATTTATCTGCTCGGGTATATAAAGTATCGATTTTATATTCATCTTGTTCATTGATATCTTTTACAACTAATTCAGCTTCTGGAACTGGTATTCTAGTCTTTTTATTAAAAACAGTACCCTTCATAGTATATTCTTGAGGAGTATCAAATTTTACGTCAGGCATTGTTTCATTCTGCTCTTGTTTCACTTCAGAAATCCCAAGATCTTCCAATTTGTCAGTTCTTTTATTGCCTTCGGCTAATGATTTTTCTTTAGTAAATTTCTTTCTCACATAAATATCAAATCCACCTTTTCGTAAAATGATACTTTCCGCATCATCTGATTGATTGGAGCTATAATAAAGCAAATCATCTGGATTTCCAGGAGAAGATGGATATAATTCATCAGCAACAGTATTTAATGGTGTTTTTAAATTCTTTGGAGAGGAAAAATAGATTCCTTTTTTCAATTTTTCTAAGTCACCAGATTTTGCATCTTCCCAAAATTGACTTGATATCTTAGTTTCAAAAATATCATATCCACCGACAGTTGAATGACCTGTTGAAGCAAATAATAATTTGGAACCATCGTTTGAAATAAATGGCGTTAGTTCGTCGCAAGACGAATTAACATAATTACCACAATTTATTGGCTCAGACCAATTACCATTATTATCCTTTACCATAAACCAAAGCTCGATACCCATATTCTCATAAGGTTTATCTGACGAGAAAATCAAAACATTTCCATCAGGTGAAAATGCTGGTTGAGATTCCCAATTGAAGATATCGAATTTCTTTGATTTACTAATATTTTTAACATCATAAATCAGATTGTTTTTTAATTTGCCAGTGTAGATATCACTAGATGGATAAATTGCATCGTGGAAAGCTAATTTTCCTTCTTTATCGGCTGAGATATTAGCTTTGTCTGGGTTCATTATAGAAAATTCACTTTCCTTAGCAGAGAAAGCTACATTATTTCCAACTGCAGAAATTGAACCAACAGAGCCATCAATTGGAATTCCCATTCCAGATTGGAAAATTGCTCTATCTTCATTGGTAAATTTAATAATCATTGCACGTTGCTGATTACCATCATCAAAAGTTAGAGCTGCAAGATTATTACCTAAAAATCCAACACCCCATTCATTAACAGGAGTATTGATATTTTTTACCCTAAAAAATCTATAATATGTTTCTGCATATTTAATATATGTCGCTGATGTATCCACAGCAAGTTCTGTTTCAGTCGGTCTCCAAGAACCTGGCTGACAATTCTGAGTCGGCTTTGGGCAATTAAGCTGCTTAGCTGACTGTTCCGGTAAAACACATCCTGCAATGCCCAGAAAACACATTATTGACAGGATGTTGAAAATCTTATACATACTATTTTCAAAATTAATTATCAATA
>CAIWET010000166.1 GCA_903911805.1 uncultured Ignavibacteria bacterium
AATAATGAAAATCCAGATTTTAATTTCGAAACTGTAATAATTAATACAGCTAATAACAATAGGAAAATTATTAATATCAACAGTATTGCATTAATTGAGAATTCAAGCTCCGATTCAAGATTAGTATTATCTTTTAGAGATATCACTGAGCGTATAAAATTAGAGAATCAACTATCTCTTGCTCAAAAGATGGATTCTGTTGGCCAATTGGCTGCTGGAATAGCTCACGAGATGAATACACCGTTGCAATATGTTGGAAATAATACAATGTTTTTAAATGATGCATATAGTGACCTTATTAATTATACTACCGAATTGGAATTTATGATTGAAAGATATTCAAATATCTCGACTGAAAGTGAATATTTGAAAATTCTGAATAATTTAATGAAACAATTTGATATTCCATATTTAAAAAAGGAAATACCAATTGCTATTAATGACGCAAATAATGGTATTCAAAAAGTTAGCAAAATTATTAATGCAATGAAAAATTTCGCTCATCCTTCTGGCAGCGAAAAATCTAATAATAATATAAATGAAGCATTAGAGACTATTATGACTATTTCCAAAAATGAATGGAAATATTCACTTGATATTAATTTAAATCTTAACCCCGTATTACCTTTAATTTACTGTGCTATAGATGAAATTAATCAAGTTATTCTTAATATGATTATTAATGGCACCCACGCCATTCAGGAAAAATTCAAAGATTCTGGAGAAATGGGCTTGATTACTTTATCAACTTATATTGAAGAAAACTTTGCTGTAATTGAAATTAAAGATAATGGCATTGGGATGAGTAACGATATATTAGTGAGAATTTTTGACCCATTTTTTACAACCAAAGAAATAGGGAAAGGCACTGGTCAAGGACTTTCTATATCACATAATATAATAATTAACAGACATAACGGTCTGATTGAAGTTGAATCGGCAGAAAATGAAGGTACTATTTTTAAAATAAAGTTACCATTAAATGGTAATTGAAAATATATTAATTAAAATAAATGGTTAAATAAAATGAATAACAATGTTCTATTTGTAGATGATGATGTTGAATTGTTATCATCATTTGAAAGGAATTTAAGGAAACAATACGAAATAACGACAGCTGCCAATGGACTGAAAGCTATAGATATTTTGAAGTCAGGCGCTCAGTTTGCCTGCATAGTAAGCGATCTTAAAATGAATCAGTTGAGCGGTGTTGAGTTTTTGTCAATTGCTAAAGACCTTGCTCCAAATACACCCAGAATTTTACTTACTGGTTTTGCTGATCTTAAAAATTCAATTGATGCAATAAATAAAGCTAATATTTTCAGATTATTAACCAAGCCAATTCCTGTTGAAGCTCTTGTTAAAATTGTAAATGAGGCACTTGACCATTTTAGACTTTTTGAACTAGAAAAAGAAATGATGGACAAAACTCTAAAATCAACAATTAAAATGTTGATTGATATTCTTTCAATGTCTCAACCATTAGTATTTAGCCAGTCAAAAAGTTTAATCAAAATCATTTCTAGAACCGCTCAAAAAATGGAAGTCAAGAAACTTTGGGAAGTAGAAATTTCTGCTATGTTGTCTCAACTTGGTGCAATAGCAATCCCTAAAAGTATTTTGGAGAAAAAACTCGATGGAATTCTTATGGATGCTGCTTCTGAAAGAGTTTATAAAACAATACCCGATATAAGTTATAAATTATTAAGTACTATACCACATTTGAATAAAATTGCTAAAATTATCAAATTTCAACATATTGAAAATTATCATATGAGTGATGATGCTCCCGATATCGAAATTCTGAAAATTGCTCACATCATTAAAATTGCTTATGATTATGAATTAAGAATTAAAAAAGGAAATAATCCTACAGACATTATTACTTATTTCAAAGAAAATTACGATATCTATAATGCTGCAATTGTTAAGTTCTTCGAAGAAGCTTCAGTTGAAATTAAAAATGAAGATTATATTCAAAGAAGAAATAAAATCAATGTTTATGCGAATCTTAACCCTAACGTAAGTAGCTTAGTTGAAACCTTGATTGTCGAAATTCCATTAGCAAAGCTCGAATCTGGTATGATTTTAGGTGCACCTATTAAAGATACTAAGGGTAGAGTTATACTTAATAAGGGTTATGAAATTAATGAGATGAATTTAGCAAAAATTAGAAATTTAGAAAGTTTAGTTACTATTCAAGAACCAATTAAAATTTTATTAAAATAATTCAGTAAAATATTCCGGGGGGAAATATAAATGTCAGATAAAAAAGATGATGTTATAATACGTCGCGTTGGCGGAAGTAAATTGAAGCAAGATAAGAAGTTAGATTCTGATTCCGACAAATCAGTGGAAGTCAGTAATTTTGAAAAGCAATTTACTAGAAATTTAAGAATTACTGCTATTTTAGTTGTTATTATTTCTGTATTAGTTATAATTGCTTTATTATCATACACTGCAAAAGACGAATTAAATACTCAACTTTCATTTAGAGAAATATTAAGCGTTTTTAAAGGTGATGATACTGTAGTTTCAAAACTTGAAACTACTCACAACTGGCTTGGGATTTTTGGGGCGATAATTTCTAATTGGATATTTAATAGTACTCTTGGTTATGCTTCAATAATATTTCCAGTTATTTTGATTCTTGCTTCTATTCAAATTTTTATTAGAAAATCTCTAACTGAAAAATCACTCAAATATTTTTTAGTAACTATTGCTAGTGCTTTACTGTTTTCGGCAATAATGGGAACGTTATCTCAACTATCTTGGATGCAACCAGTTTCAAAAGAATGGAGTGGCGCGGCTGGACAATTCTTATCTAATATTTCTATTAACCTAATTGGAGTAATAGGTTCTATAATTGTATTTCTTACCTTTTTAGCTTTAATTATTATCTTTTTTACTCCATTTAGTTGGTCTAAAAGTATTAATTTTATTAAACCATATTGGAATAGTTTTTTTGAAAAAATAGAAAAAATAAAATCTTTATTAATTAAGAAACAAGAAAAAAGCATTATTCAAGAAGAGAAAATCAATCAAAATATCAATAATTTTGATGATGAAGATGATCAAGAACCAGCTATTATTATTGCTTCAAATGCAAAAATTGAAAGTTCTAAAATTAAAATAAATCGAAATTCTTTATCCGAAAACGAATTAATTCCAAATCTACCTAAAAATCCAATTATTATAAATGAAAACTACAATGATGATGATTTTACAAGTAAAATAAAAATTACAAGAAACACAAATGTGCAAATATCTCAATCTGATATTCCAATTCAGGATACATCAAACAATATAACGCCAATTGTGGATAACTATAGACCAGAAATCATTGTTCCTGAAGATCAGTTACAAGAAATAAAAGAAGCAAAAAAACCATTAACTGTATATGTTCAAAATCCTGAAGTTGATGATGATGAAATACCTGTTAATTGCTTGAGTACATTTATCCATGATGAAGAAATAAAATATGAATATCCATCAAAAGACCTCTTAATTGCTCAACATGAAATTGAGGACTTTATAGATGAAGAAGAATTAAAATCAAATGCAAAGATTCTACAAGAGAAATTAGAAACATTTAGAATATTTATTGAAGATTTAAATGTTACCCCAGGTCCTGTAGTAACACAATATGAGTTTGTTCCAGCAGCTGGTATCAAAATCAGTAGGATTGCATCTCTAGCTGATGATATTGCAATGGCACTTAAAGCTAAGGGTATTCGTATTATTGCGCCAATTCCTGGCAAAGGAACTGTTGGAATTGAAATACCAAACAAAAATCCAAGCTTGGTAAGATTTAGTAGTATTGTTACATCTCCCAAATTCACACATAATAATCTAAGATTGCCATTAGCACTTGGAAAAGCGATCAATGGAGAAGTTTTTGTTGCTGACCTTGCCAAAATGCCCCATTTATTGATTGCAGGTGCAACAGGTTCAGGTAAATCCGTTGGTATAAATTCTGTTATTGCTTCTTTGATTTATAAAAAGCACCCATCTGAAATAAAATTTGTAATTATTGATCCTAAAAAAGTTGAATTACGTCAATATGCAATGCTAGAAAATCATTTTATTGCAACTTGTCCAGATGTCGATGATTTAATCATAACAGATCCATCGGATGCTGTTATTACTCTAAAATCTGTTTGTGCAGAAATGGATCAAAGATACGATATTCTAGCAGATGTTGGCCAGAGAAACATAGTTGATTACAACCAAAAAGTAGCTGATGGGGCATATAAAAATGACAAAAAAATCAACCATAGACAATTACCATACATCGTTGTAATTGTAGATGAATTAGCAGATTTAATGCTAACTGCTTCTAAGGAAGTGGAAACTCCTATTATTCGAATTGCTCAGTTGGCAAGAGCTGTTGGAATTCATTTAGTAATTGCAACTCAAAGACCTTCTGTTGATGTAATAACAGGTATTATTAAAGCAAACTTTCCAGCAAGAATGGCTTATCAGGTTGCTTCAAAAATTGATTCAAGAACTATTTTGGATGCTTCTGGCGCCGAACAACTTTTAGGGAATGGTGATATGCTATTTTTATCAGGAGGTTCAGTTAAGCCAGCTAGATTGCAAAATTCATTTTTAACTACAGAAGAAGTAGAAGATATTTGCAATTTTATAGGTGAACAAAAAGGTTATTCCAAACCATATATGTTGCCAAGTATTCAAGATCCAAATGGTGGTGGACTAGATATTGATCCTAGCGATAGAGATAATTTATTTGAAGAAGCTGCAAGATTGGTAATTCGCCAGCAAGTTGCATCAGTATCTATGATTCAACGTAGATTAAAAGTTGGTTATGCAAGAGCTGGAAGAATTATTGATGAATTGGAAGCTGCAGGAATTATCGGCCCTTATGACGGAAGCAAAGCAAGGAGTGTTCTTTATGATTCTGAATCATATTTAGAAGCTATTTTATAACGATTGATTTTATTAGTATTTTTTACAATAATCCTTGTATTTATGAATTTAATTACAAGGTTTTTTTTGATAGTTTTATAGAAAATATATTGATTTTAAATAGGTTATATTTACTATAAATTCCAATTACTGAATGATGTATAACATCAATAATTCTCAATAATTTATTAGATTAATTAAATGTTCAATAACTAAGAAATTTAGTATTATTTTATATACAATAATACTAATATTACTACGTAATTTATTTAATGCATTTTATTATTTTGGTAGTTTTATTGATAAAATAAAATTAATGAAATATTTGGCAGGATTTTTAATAGAATAAATTTGTGCATTTATTAAAAAAATGCAAAGAAATGAGATAAAATTATGTATTTATTTATAAACTTATTTAAGGGAATTCGTATGAAAAAATTCTCACATTATTTAGCAATAATAGCTTTGATTTTTGCATCAAGCATTATGGCTTATTCTCAAACAATTTTGAGTGAAGATTTTGAAGGAACTTTTCCGGCTTCTGGTTGGGTTAGCAAATCCATTCAAAATAATGGTGGTGGTAACGGTTATGGAACTTGGATAGCAACAGGCACTAGTGTTTATCCAACTATTACTGGTTACAACGGAAGTAGCAAATATGGCTTCTTCAATAGCTGGGATTATTCTTCTGGAACACGTGGAATGTTAGTTACAAAACAATTAGATTTTACATCTGTTTGTTTACCAATGTTAACTTATTATTTCACCGCATCAAGTTCTGATTATATTAGAGTTTATTGGAACACTTCACCAGATTTATCTGGTTCACCAGTTACTATAACAACACACCAGTACACATCTTCAAGCTGGACTGCTGCTTCAATTAATTTGTCAGCATATAAAGGCCAAGTTGGATATATCATTTTTGAAGGTTATTCATACTATGGTGTAGATATGGCTTTAGACGATATCTATATTAAAGAAACTGGTACTTTACCAGAAATTTCACTTTCAAAATTCACTAGTCCTGATCCTCTTAATCCAGCAATGGCAGAAGGTTTAATTCCAATTGTTGCTACAATTACTAACTCAGGTAAACTTGATGTAAATAGTTGCTTAGTTTCCTGGAATGTTGTTTATAATGGCTCAACAGTTGCTTCTGGTTCACAAGCTTGGTCAGGAACTATGAAAAGTGGTGACGCAACAACTTTAAACTTAGGTTCTTTCAATATGACTTATGCTGCTAACGGTCCATTCTCTGCTTATAGAGTAAATTTATCAATTAGCAAGGTGTTACCTTCAGGTTCTTGTACCCCAGGTATTAAAACTGGTTATGTAGATGCAACTGGTATTTTCAATGATGCTGGAGTTGTTGCATTAGCACAACCATCAGGTTCATTTGCAAAAGGGACAATTGAAGTTTGGGCTACTATTAAAAACTTCAGTAAAAAACCAATGACACAAGTTGACCTCCAATGGAGTGTTGACGGTGTTGGTCAATTATCTCCTTCAACTTGGAAAGGAAATTTAAATTACAATCAAACTACTGATGTAAAATTAGGAACTTATTATTTTGGTGATAAATCTCCTTTAACTCCTTTTACAGTAAAAGTAAATACTATTTTCCCAAATGCTAGCAAAGATGAAAATCAAGCAAATGATTCTTATACAAAAGGCGTTGCTCCTGCAATGTCCCCAGGTAATTATTACATTGGTCAATCAGGAACTGAACATTTCTCTTCTTTAGGCCAAGCTATGGCTTATTTAGGAGCATCTGGTATTATCGGTTCAGGTAGAGTTGATTTTATCGTAAAATCAGGTTCATATAATGAAACAATTAGAGCTGATGTTGGTAGTTTCCCAAGAGCTACAAATCAGATTTATGTTCATTCAGAATCAGGTGACGCTACTTCAGCAACTCATACATTCAATTTAACTGCTGGTCAGCAATATGCTTTAGGTTTCCTCAATACTTATGACATTAACTTCTATGGTTTAACTTTAAAAGTTAATAATGCAGGTGCTGGTTATGGAACTTATATCAAAGCAGAAGATTGTACAAACTTCAGCATTACAAATATGATTATCAATGGTGTTGTTAGTGCTCCATTATCAAATAATTTTGCTTCTATTTATCTTTTAGGTGGTAATAACCACGCTGTTAACAATAACACATTCAATAATGGTGCTATTAGTGTTGCAGTAAATGATAAAGGAACATTCTCACCTTGGAACTTTACTTTCAACAATAATACAGTAAATAACTTCAATTACGAAGGTGTTGCTGTTTATTCAAATTCAGCAAATGCAAACGTATCAATTGTAAAAAATACATTCAATGGCTCAAATGCATTTTATGGTATTGAAGCATTAAACGCATCAACAATTACTGATAACGTTGTTAAAGGTATTTCAGGCGGAGCAGGTATTTATGCAATGCATAATATTTCAGCTAAACCTGCTACAATCAGCAAAAATGATATT
>CAIWET010000167.1 GCA_903911805.1 uncultured Ignavibacteria bacterium
AATATCATTTTTGCTGATTGTAGCAGGTTTAGCTGAAATATTATGCATTGCATAAATACCTGCTCCGCCTGAAATACCTTTAACAACGTTATCAGTAATTGTTGATGCGTTTAATGCTTCAATACCATAAAATGCATTTGAACCGTTGATTTTGTTCTTTGCAATTGAAACGTTTGAATTAGCTGAATTTCCATAAACTGCAACACCTTCATAATTAACATTATTAATAGTGTTATTATTAAATGTAAAGTTCCAAGGTGAGAATGTTCCTTTATCAGAAACTGCCGCACTAATTGAGCCATAGTTGAATGTATTACTATTTACAACGTTGTCATTTCCACCTAATAAATATAAAGAAGCATAATTATTAGTTGTTGGTGGGTTAATAACACCATTGAATACCATATTTGTAATATTAAAGTTTTTACAATCTTCTGCTTTTAAATATGTTCCATAACCAGCACCTGCATCATTAACTTTTAAAGTTAAACCATAGAAATTAATTCCATAGGTATTGAGGAAACCTAAAGCATATTGCTGACCAGCAGCTAAATTGAATGTATGAGTTGCTGAAGTAGCGTCGCCTGTTTCTGAATGAACATAAATGTCGTTTGTTCCTCTAGCGAAGTTTCCAACATCTGCTCTGATTGTTTCGTTATAACTTCCGCTTTTAACGATAAAATCAACTCTACCATTACCCATAATACCAGCAGCACCTAAATAAGTCATTGCTTGGCCTAATGATGAAAAATGTTCAGTTCCTGATTGACCAATATAATAATTACCTGGAGATAAAGCAGGAGCAAATCCCTGTGTGTAAGAATCATTTGTTTTAACTTCATCAGCAACTCCATTAGGAGCAAAAGTAGCTGCAGTAATCACATAAGGTGTCAATGGAGCCTTATCAATAAAATAATAAGTTCCTAATTGAATGTCTGCTGTTTGGTTATAATTAATTGTACCTTTCCATTGTGAAGGTGGTTGTTGAGTAACACCATCAACTGACCAAGTCAAATTAAGTTGAGTTAAAGGCATTTTACAGTAGTTTTTAACGGTTGCCCAAACTTCTGTTAAACCTTTACCAAAAGCACCAGATGGCTTTGTATAAGCAACAACACCAGCATCATTCATAAATGTGTTAATGTTGTATGAATATGATTTATCTGATAAACCACCGCTTGATGGCAACATATTAGTTAAAGTGATATTCAATTTATATGGTGTATAAGGACCATTAACTGGATAAGTCATTGTAAATGAACCTAAGTTCAATGTAGTTGAGCTATTTTGTTTTAATGTTCCTGACCAAGATTGTGAGCCAGATGCTACAGTTGAGCCATTATAAACAACTGACCAATTAGCAGTAACGCCTGTTAAGTCTGGAGCACCAGCTTCAGAAATATCGATTGATATTGGATAAGTTCCTTCTGCGATTGGTTTTGTTATGTCAGGTGAATTAACAGCAGTAATCGAAGGATCTACTTGTTCAACGCCTTGAACATAAACGTCGTCTAAACAAACGTCAAAACCGTATCCAGAGATACTTTCAAAGATAAAATAATAAGATGAACCTTTGTATGAAGATAAATCAATTGATTCATATCTCCAAACATTTGAGCTGTAACCTGATGAACTATATGATTTCAACAAAGTTGCACCTTTGATGCTTTGAGTAGTATTGATATATACATTCATATAATCAAGATAGCCATAAGTATCATAACATCTGAAATAATACTCAATTGAAGGACTCATAACTGTAGATAAATCAACTTTTGAAGTGATTAAATCACCTGCAGTATCATAATAGAAACTCCAGCAGTTAAAATAAGCATAATTTGAGCCGGAATGTGCAGTTATGGTTGGGTATGCACCAGGTCCTTTAGCCCAAACTCCAGATCCTCCATAAGGATCAGCTGATGTATTCACATTAGTCCAACCTGTAGGTGGAAATGTTGAGCCATCAAAATTTTCTTTTAGCAAATCTTTAGATACTAAAGATGTTCCCAAAATTATTGTTAAGAATAATCCGAGAAGTAGTGTGTTTAGTTTTTTCATAAAAACCTCTTAAATTGATAATTTATTTAAACCATTTATAGTTTTTTAATTTTTTCTATAA
>CAIWET010000168.1 GCA_903911805.1 uncultured Ignavibacteria bacterium
AATTTAACTTAAATAAACATTAACACAAGCTTAATTATGAATTCATATCATAAGCTTAATTTTGTATTCTTAAAATGTTAAATTATTGATATTATTAATTTTGAATAGATTAGATAAGTTATTTTTAGAATCCAAAGAAATCAATATTACTAATGATGATAAGATAGTAATTTTCAGCGATCTACATCTTGGAAATGGAAGAAGAAATGATGATTTCAAGAGAAATTCCGAATCATTTATTAAAGTTCTAAAAGATTATTATCTTAAAAATGATTTTACATTAATTCTTAATGGTGATGTTGAAGAGTTATATAAATTCACATTAAAAACTATTAAAAAATCCTGGTCTGAGCTCTATACGATTTTTGATGAGTTTAACAATAAAGGAAAATTATTCAAAATTTTTGGGAACCACGATTACGAACTGGCAATTAACAAACATCTTAAGACTGGATTTGAATTATATGAATCATTGAAATTAAAATATAATGATAATGATATTTTCATTTACCACGGTCATCAAACTGGCTCTTGGATAGAACAATACAGCAAAATTGCTCTTTTCTTTATAAAGTACCTATTCCGACAAATCGAGAATAAAATTGAGCCTATTGAAAGTCATAAAGTTTATAAAGCTGAATCAAATGCTTATTGTCATTCGAAAATGAGAAAATCAATTTCTATTTTAGGTCACACTCATAGACCATTATTTGAATCTCATTCTAAATTAGATTCATTGAAATTAATAATTGAAAAATTGATTGATAGATATTCTAAATCTTTTGATGACGAAAGAAAATTAAAGATTTCAAATCAAATCAATAGGTACAAGTCTGAACTTGATAAATTAATTTCTTCTAAGGAAGTATATCATAAAAGAAATAGCTTATACGAAGATGGTATGATTGTTCCTTGCTTATTCAATTCCGGTTCGATTACTGGAAAACACGGATTTACTGGTTTAGAGATAAAAAATGGAAAAATAGCATTAATTTATTGGTTTGATATTCTTAATAGTCAAAGGTATCTTGATTATAAAGGAGTGAAGCATAAAAAATTCCAAGATACTAATTTTCATAAAGCTATTTTAAAAAAGGATAGTTTAGATTACCTATTTTCTAGAATAAAATTATTATGCTAAAAGCAATTTTAGTATATCATTGGGAGTAAAATGAAATATTTAGCAATTTTTGACATTGACGGCACGTTAGGAAATACGGTTGGAATTGATGATCAAATTTTTAGATCAACCTTGAGCAGATTATTCGATGTAGAACTATCTGACAACGAATGGGAAAATACAAAATTAGAAACTACGGCTACAGATTCTGGGTTATTTAAAAGTATTTATGATAAGTATATTAATAATTCGGACTTTCATCACGAATTAATAAAATTCAAAACTACTTTTACTCATTATCTAAGATTTGAATTATTACATAAAAAAAACGAGATTAAAGAAGTAACTGGTGCTAAAAACATCTTGAATGAATTATTAAAAGATAGTGATTTTACTGTTGCAATTGCCACTGGAAGTTGGAAATATGCAGGAATATTAAAATTGCAAGCAATTAATATTTCACCTAATTTGAATACTTATAGTAATGCTGAACTATTTTTAGATAGAAAGCAAATAATCCAAGAAGCCATTAATATCTCAAAAAAGAACAAAAAAGATTTCAAAAAAATAACTTATTTTGGTGATGGTTTATGGGATAAATTATCCGCAGAATCTCTTGGAATAAACTTTGTGGGAGTAGATTCATCAAACAATGGAATTCTTAAATCGCATAATTCAGC
>CAIWET010000169.1 GCA_903911805.1 uncultured Ignavibacteria bacterium
CAAACATCTCTTCTACTTCAGGGTCTTCTAATTCAAGACAAATATCTTGTATCAATTTTTTCAGAGTTATAATCAAAGAATATATAATTAAGAATCGGTTCAAATTCTTTTACCGATTTCCCTTTAATAAAAAATGATTGTAATTTATTTTTTCCGTCTGGATCTTCTGAAATATATAAAAGATTATTATTGACTATTTCTCTTGGAGTTCCAAAATGAACAATCGTATCTTTTTTTATATTTTCGATTGATGGAATTTCAGCAATTTCAGTTTTTTTCGAATTTATTACTTCATTTTTAATTTGAGGAGTATCAATTATTTTAGGTGCTGCTAATTCAGCAATTTCAGTTTTTTCTATTTTTGTTTCTTTTTTTGAAATATTTT
Organism: uncultured Ignavibacteria bacterium; assembly: GCA_903911805.1. Taxonomy (GTDB): domain Bacteria; phylum Bacteroidota; class Ignavibacteria; order Kapaibacteriales; family UBA2268; genus CAIWET01. The sequence continues at coordinate 386 of CAIWET010000169.1, forward strand.
TGGAGCGAGGTTTAAAGATTGTGTCAGTTCTAGAATAATATTTATTAATTACTAAAGAATCTTCAAATTCAAGCTCTTGAATTTTTGATTCAGTTTGACCTAAATGAAATACTTCTGACAAAATATTTTCATCAAGATATTTAACAGTATCTGCTTTGAAATATTCGTAATTTGTTTTCTTTAAATCTTTAGGTGAATATTTAATTGCGATTCCAGCTTTTGCTGAAAAAAATTTCCAGTCGAGATTTTGGACAAAATTTGTAAAAGAATATCCCAAGTTTAGGTTTGGCGAGAAAAACAAAGTATTAGAAATATTCATTTTCAAATCGTAAGAAATTTCAGCAAAAATTCCAAACATCAATTTATTTAAATTTTGAATATCACCAGATGACACATTTCTAATTCGGGAATTATTTTCTTTAAAATATCCGGTATTGCTCGGCTCAACAATTTGTTCTTTTTGGCTGTAAGTTCCAGAAGTGATATACCCGATATTAGCGCCAAGTGAAATATTTGTATTTTCGAAATTTTTTCCAATAAATGGACTTATTCCAGCAATTACAAATTTCGAATCAATTGAGTGTTCAATAACTCCCAATTGTTCAGTTAAATTAACAATCACCAACGTTGATTCTTGGCTTGCCAAAAGTCCTTGAGAAGAATTATAAAACAGTTTTGAGCCAACAAATGTATTTTCATTAATTGGGAATTCAAATCCTGCTCCAAAACCATATCCTAACCCATAACCAATTTTATATTGAGGACAGCAAGATGGAGCATTAGGCAGTGCTCTAAAATCTGCTAAATGAATATCAAGCCCTACTTGCCCAAATGCAGAATACCTAGGTCTTAAATCTTCAGAATAACCAAAAGAAAAAAGTATAAGCTGAAGCAATATGATAGATATTTTTTTCATTAATTTATAATTGAGACTTTACGAGTTAATAAATTTGTTGGCGTCTGCAAAATTAAAATATAATTCCCTGATGGCAAATCAGAAGAATTAAAATTCAAAACGTATTTCCCAATATCTTTTGTTTGATTTAATATAACTTTAATGATTTCACCATTCTCATTTATCAATTGAATTTTTGTAATTCCTTGTTCGATCAATTCAAATTCTAAAGTTAAAATCCCATTTCCTGGATTTGGACTAATTTGTGTTAAATTTAAAACGCTATTATATTCAAAAAGTCTAACTCCACCTTGCTTGCAAATATTATCAAAAGTAAATATTCCAGGAATTAAAGAATCCTGAAGAATTCCACTTGAATTAATGCTTTTTATAATCACAGTATCTATTTCAGAATTTCCCAATGCAGCTTTGAATGACAATTCAGTTAGAACATCTCCATCTTTAGGATTATTAATTGGAATGGAATATTCAATTTCTAATCTTCCGTTTACTATTGCCTTTATTACTCCATTATCAAATGGCAGAAGCATTGTAGGATTTACAGAAACAATAGCATTTATTTTTGATATACCTGATTGAGCCAAATCTGAAGAGCTTTGCAGAATGATTGGGATTTTAACACTCTCCCCTGTTTTTGCATTACTAATATCTTTTACTTTTAAAGTTAGTTTGGCATTATTAAATCCAAAATAATTTAATTTATATTTAAGAATACTATCGCCACAATCAGTTTTAATATTTACGAATAAATTATTAGAAATCGCTCCAATTTTTGCACTAAGATTTATATTTATAATAATTGAGTCATTCGGCAAAAGAACACTTGGCAAACTTTCGCTCATTGAAATATTAAATGTATCTTTTGGAATTAATATTGAATTTATAGTAATATTTTTATCGCCGGTATTTTTGATTATCAAAAGTGAATCTCGGTTCATTCCTGATTTAATATTTCCAAAATCCATTAAATCATTTTTAATTTTAAATACTTCAAAATTTGTAATTGATTTTTTTGCTTTTAAATAAATATATTTATCAGGAAAGAAATTATCATTTTTGATTATAAGAACATCATTATAAGTTCCCGAGATATTACTTTTAAAATCTATTTGAATGTTAGAAGATTCATTATTATTTAATTGATTCTTAGAAATACTATTAATTGAAAATTCTTTACCGGAGAGCAAACTAGCCTTTATGTTCGTAGTAGATTGATTTTGATTTAAAATGCTGATATTTTTTTGTACTGAATTTTGGCAGACAACTTCACCCAAATCGACGCTATCAACCGCTGACAATCCAAATTTATTAATATTATTGATATTACTGACTTCTTGATCAGTTAATGGTTTATTATAAATTCTGATTTCATCAATCATTCCTTTGAATAAGCTTGTAGTATTAACATTTGTACCATCAAAATCTGCACCCACTGAAAAATACAAATCTCTATTGATTGGAGAAATCTTGAAATATTGGGATGCAACTTTGATATTATTCAGATAAAGATAAACAGAATCATTATCAAAATCTCTAACGCAAGCCACGTGATACCAAACATTCGATTTGAAGCCACCAGCTGGATAATAAAAAGCTGGGTTAGTCATTTCACCACCAAAACCACTTATTCCATCAGAATAAAAAACTAAACTCTTTTTATCCGTTTTATCCGAACCTAATCCAACAATGATATCTTCGGCATTAATTTCATCTCTGCAAGATAATAAAGATTGGAAAGCTCCAATTGAATTAGAATTTGTTGTTGTATCGCATTTGAACCAAAAGCTCCAGGAAAAGCCAAATTCGGAAATATATTTTTTGGTGGAATCTGTTTTATTCAAATATAAATAATTTGTACCATTTAAATGATATGCATTACCATACTTTGAAATGTCTAATTGTGGACTTCCGCTGAAGTGCATACTTTTACCTGTAATCTCGTCGATTGCGGAATTATCGAATTTCCAATAACCAATCAAGCCATTACTTATGCTTTGGCTAAAGGTAAAATCAGAAAATAAAATTAAAATCAAAAATATATACTTAATTTTTGCTGCAAAAAATTTAAATATAATCATTAAAACACAATCCCCATTTATGCTTAATTTAAATCAACTCACCATATCTTTTAATATATCTACTATAAATATCGACGCATTCTGTAAATCATTTAGTGTTCCACCATTATTAATTGTAAAATCGGCATAATCCTCTTTTACTTTAGCTGGCAACTGCGAATCCATTCTCCACTGAATTTCATCTCTTGTCAAACCTGTTCTATCCATTGCTCGCTTAATTGAGTCAATCTCAGGACTTGAAACAGCAATAACATAATCAAAACCTTCTTCAAGCTCTGCTTCATAAATCAATGCAGATTCTACAAAAATTAAGTCTTCCCCTGACTCAACCTTCTCTTCAAGCAATTTTGTCATTTTATCGATAACTGCTGGATGGACTATAGAATTTAGCAAACTTAAATTCTTTGCATTTGATTCTTCAGGACCAAAAACCAAAGAAGATAAAACCTTATGATTGATTTTATCGTTTTCAATTATCCCAGCACCAAAATGCTTAATAAGTTTTTTTAAAATTTCAGGATTAGAATATTCATCCTTTGCTAAATCATCAGTAGAAATAACCGAAAAACCCATTTCTCTGATAAAATTAGCAACTGTTGATTTCCCCGATCCTATCCCCCCAGTTAGTGCAACCAGCACCGGTTCTTTCTCTTCAGTCATTTTTAAGAATTCCTTATTAATGAAAATCTTAAATGGTCTCTCCATTTATTTGCAATTTGCAAATTTTTTCTGGAAATTCCTTCACACAAAAATTTAAATTTATTAATTATTTTTAAAGATTTATCATTTTCAGGTAAAATTTCCGCAATTAGCCTATGAATTCCTAAACTTTCAAATGCAAAAGGAATAATTTTACTTAAAAAAAATGTTATAATACCTCTACCTTCAAAATCCTTGTCTAACTTATATCCAATATTTGCTGATATGAAATTTATATTATCAATATCGAATAGAACAATATCTCCAATAATTCTTGTCTTTTTTCCATCAATCTCCTCAAAAATCAAAAATCTAAAGAATTTAAATTCCAACATTTCTTCTTCTTCTTTTAATAATGATTTTAAAACGTGACCAGAATTAAAGCCATCAACTGTTGGAATTGAATTTTTAAAAAATGGCATATTTGTTTTTAGAAAATCATAATAATAATTGCTAAATAACGGATTTATAAGGGTAATAGATACATTTTCACCATATTTTAGTTTTTCTAAATATAAATTAATTTCAAAAAAAAATTCACTTATTATATTTTTTTCTTGCATATATTAAAAATTCTCCGTAATTTTGAATTCTGTTAAGTTGATAAACGGCCCCATCGACTAGTGGCTAGGTCACCACCCTTTCACGGTGGCTGTACGGGTTCGAATCCCGTTGGGGTCACACTAAAACTCTGTTCTTTTGAGCAGAGTTTTTTTTTATATTTCAATGAACATTTCAATTACTTAACTAATTCAATAAATTGTAATTTTTCAAAATTAATTAAATATAATTAGATTAACAAAAGAAATCTTTATTTGTTTAATTTCTATATGTGTGCTTATCCAATATAAAGAATATCTTGATACATTTATTTGATACGATACTAATTTACTAATAATTGTACAAGTGCCAGCTTATGCCTTTAATTTAATCACACACTTTCCTGTTGGTGTCTGATTATTCTAAATCAAGAAATTACGACTTCAATTTATTAATTTCAATAACCCAGCTTTGAAAATATCACCAGATAGATAGAACATATCTTTCGATTCCTTGTTTGCAATTAAAACGCATTTTGGGGAATTATTAAACCAAGTGTACATAAAAGAAATTTCGTGATAAAACACTAATGTTGGTACATTCGCTGAAGCTGCTATATGAGAATTTGCGGTATCTGGTGAGATTAGATATTTGCTACCAGCAAATAGTGCAATTGCTGCAAAGAAATCAGTTCTCAATGGAATTACTTTTTCGTTATCTACTATATTAATAATCGTATTTAGCTTATTATAATCAGATGGTGAAGCTGAAACTAATATTTTTTTGTCTGGTAGCACTTCCAAAATGATTTTTATCAATTCTATGTTTTTTTCTAATGATAAACTTCTTCCAGGGCTGAATGCTGAGATGCAATATGTAACATATTCGCTTTCGCCTTGGTTTTCCAAAATATTTAGTTTATTATAAATTGGCGAATTATCATTTTTAATAAATCGCAAATTATTTTCTTTTAGAATATCTAAAGCGTTTTGGATTCCTGTTTCAGTAAAGTGTATATAAGATTTAAATTCCAAAGGGTTAATTACACTGCCAAAATCAATTGTTTGCAATGGGAATTGAATCATTTTCTCTGACCAATGAGTGAAAAATGAAACATTATCAATTAATTTATCAAAAAATTGGGAATATATTTCTTTGCGCTCATTATGATTGAAAACCGCTATTTGTCCGCTGTTTATCTTGGAGCACATAAAAGCTACTTTTGTTGTTTTACTGGCATTCAAAGGGAATATTAAATCATATTTATTCTTGTTTATTTCCTTTACTGCATTCTTCCAATCTTTTTTGAAATCCTTTTCTGAAACTGGATAAGTTTTATTGATATTCGAATCCTGATTTATATAAAAATCATTTCTATTTGAAGTAACAACATCTATTAATACATTTGGATTATATGATTTTATCAACGAAAAAATTGGAGTTGAAACAACATAATCGCCAATCCCATCATTACGAATTATTAAAATTCTCTTTAAATCCTTAATTTTGATTTTATTCTCTAACTTTTGGCTTTTTCTTTTTATCGATTTGAATAAAAGATACTGTAAATACCACTTAAAGTTCTTATCAATCCTCTTGTTTAAATCCAATTTATATTGAATTGCAGCTTTTTCTTGTTTTTGTTTAAGCAATGAGATAAATTCTTCAAAATTTAATATCAAAGTTGCATCATCATTCATTTTGCTTCAATCTCAATTCTTAATAAAAAATAAAGAGCAATAGACAATTTCAAAATAGAATAATTTTATTTTTCTATTCTCTTTGATTTATTTTAATC
>CAIWET010000170.1 GCA_903911805.1 uncultured Ignavibacteria bacterium
AAAATATTTATATTAAAAATTACCCTTTGAGTGAAAGATGATATTTATTAAATAAAAGATTAAAGTATAAAGAATATCAAAAACAAAGAGCTTTAAGTAATTGATTTAATTTCACTTAAAGCTCATTTTCTGCGGAGAGGGAGAGATTCGAACTCTCGGTACCCGTTAAGGTACACACGCTTTCCAGGCGTGCCAGTTAAACCGCTCCTGCACCTATCCGTTTTTTTTTCAGATTACAAAAATAATCATTTTTTTAATATTCACAACCATTCTTTTTTTCTTGTGTATTTTTATTCACTTTTTTTCTGATTTTATTTGTTACACTTATTCTTGTATAGTGTTATTTATTAAATAAATTAGTATATTGCTAAATAATATGTTTAAAATTGAAATTTTTTATGTTTGATAGAAGGAATTTCATAAAGTCCAGTTTGATTGCAGGATTAGCTACTAATCTTGTTGGTTTGAATTTGTCTGCTTCTGTCAATAATTCACAAACAATTGAATCTCCTAATTTGTTATTTCCCAATGGCTTAAAGCCAGGCTCTAAAATTGCTTTTACTGCTCCGGCTTCTCCTGTTAGTATGGGTGAAATTGCAAATGCTATTAAAATTTTCAAAAAAAATAATTGTTCTGTAGTAATTGGCGAAACTATTAGAAATCCTCATCCTGATCTTAGGTATTTTTCTGCTCCTGATGATGAACGTGCAATTGAATTTATGGAATTTATTGAACGCCCTGATATCGACTGTATAATGTGTGGTAGAGGTGGTTATGGAGTTATGAGAATTTTGCCTTTTTTGGATTTTGATATCATCAAAAAGAATCCAAAAATTATAATTGGTTATAGTGATATGACTGCTTTGGTTAATGCAATTAATGTAAAAACTGGAATTGTTACTTATCACGGTCCTCTAGGTGCCAATTTAAATGATAGTTTTTCTATTGATTCTATGATTAATGCATTATTTGCAAATAAATCTACAAAAATAAAATTTGCTAAAAAGAATATAATTTCTAATGGCAATGTTAAGGGAAGAATCACTGGTGGTAATCTTTCTATGATTACTTCTACTATTGGAACTCCTTACGAAATAGATACTAAGAATTCAATTTTATTTATTGAGGAAACATCAGAAGAGCCTTATAAAATTGATAAAATGTTAACTCATTTGCAATTATCTGGTAAGCTGGATGATGCTATTGGATATATCTTCGGATATTTTAAAAATATGGATGCCCGTAAAAATTTCTTTCCGGGTATGTCTTTTACTGTTAGACAGATTTTGGAACAACGTTTTTCAAAATCATCTAAGCCCTGTTTGATTGAAATGCCTATTGGTCATACAAAGAATAATATGACTATTCCACTAGGAAGTATGGCAGAAATAAACACTGGCAAATTATACTTTGATATTGTTGGTGATTTTATTAAAAAGGAAATTAATAATTAAAAATATATGGTGGTTTTATGACTAAATATTTCAAATACCTCTTTTTATTGATAACATTTTGTTATCCTCTCTTGATGGAGGCTCAAACTTTTTCCATTTCGGAAATTGATGCTTCTAAATTTCCTAAAATATCAGCAAGTTTTGTCACATTGGATCCTTTAGGGAAATCATATGAGAACTTAACGAAAGCTGATTTTGACGTTAAAGAAAATGGCGTTTCTATGAATCCTTCTGTAACAGTAAATTGCATTGATACAAATATCAATCCTGCAGTTAGTATTGTTATGGTTCTTGACCAATCTGGCTCTATGAACGAATTAGATACTGCCGGTATTAGACGTTGGGACTGGGTATTAAAAGGAGCAAAAGCTTTTTTGAATACTCTTCAGTTTGGTAATGGTACAAAAGTAGCAGTTGTTTCTTTTGGTAATGTATCTTACATTCGTTCTCCATTTGATGACAATCGTCAGGCATTAATTGATTCTATTTCAGGTATTTACGTATCTGGGGCAACTCGATATGACCCACCTTTCTTAGACTATAATACAGGTGCTGTTGAATTATTTAAAACTCAACCACCAACACAACGTAGAATAATAGTTTTCTTGACTGATGGTAATCCAAATAACCAACCACCTACTGATTCTATTATTAAAGCTTGTCAAGGTTCTAATATTCAGGTTTATTCTATAACTTTAACAATGGAAATGAATTCTAGTTTAGCTAAAATTTCCGAACAAACAGGCGGACGTTCTTATGCCGTTTATACTGATGCTGAATTAAATAGTATTTATAAGCTTATTGCTTTGGATATTCAAAATAAAAAATTCTGTACTTTAAATTGGACTTCTCCTTTTGGTTGCTCTGAAAGTAGCAGAAATAGATTAACTGATATTACTTTCTTGCGACTGGGAACCCGAAGTATTCGAAGTTATGTTGCTCCACCAAATTCAATAGCATTAAATGCTCTTTCAGATCAGGTATTGTTCTTTGGTGACCCTGCTCCAACTACTTCAACAACAGCCGATGTTACGATTTCACCAAGATCAACACCGTTTGTTGTTAATAAATTTAGTATTCAACCATCCACTTATTTCAGTGTGGTTAATTGGGATGTTGGTGGTTCAGGCGGAGCTCCACCTTTCACAATTGATACAAATAAACCTAGAACAATTAGAGTACAGTTTACCCAAGGTGCAACTTTAGGTTATCGTACTGCTTCATTGCTTTTAGATGGTGATCCTTGTGATGCTGCCATTTCATTGGTTGGTGGTTTGAATCAGGTTAGAATTTTAAATCCTGAAGGAGGAGAAGTTTTCTCTACTTGCGATACATTGATTATTAAATGGGCAGGTGTTGATCCAACTAAACCAGTGAATTTATCTTATTCAACTGATGGTGGTAAAAATTGGACTACAATTCGTAATAATGTTTATGGAAGCTCTTATAGATGGAATCCTCCAGCTGCAAATACAAATTATTTAATTAGAGCTGTTGTTAATACTGTAAAATCATATATGTGGGCTAAAAATGTGGGTTCCACAGGAAATGACGCTGCTTCAAGTTTAGCCATTCAAAATGATGATTTAGCTGGATATGTCGCTGGAAGATTTGAAGGAACAGTAATGTTCGATAAACAAATGACTTCTCGAGGTGCTCAAGATGGCTTTTTATTTAAATTTGATACAGATGGTAATATTATTTGGAGTGCATCTATGGGTGGAGCTGGTGTTGATTCAGTTGCTGGTGTTGTAGTTGATGGAGCTGGAAATCCTTTTATTGTTGGTACTTGTTATAGTGGAACTCAGTTTGGCTCAATAATGCCTACATTTCCTGTTGATAATAAACCATATTGCTTTGTTGCCAAATATAGCAGTGCTGGTGGATCACCAACAGTTGCTTTAATTGGTCCTACAACTACCTATCCAACATTCCAAGCTTGGGGTATTAAAATCAGATATGCACCTGGAAACATATTAGTCCAAGGTCAATATATAAATCAAGGAGTAATTGGATTATACACTTTACCTAAAGTAACAACACCTACTTTCTTTACTGCAACTTATGGAGATGATTTAACTTTAAAATATCTTCAACAAGGGGTTGTTCTTGCTAACGATTATTCAGTAAAAAGTGATACAAGTTCAAATGGTAATATTTATAATTGTGGTTATTTCAAACCTACTTTAAATTCTGGTTCTCTAATAAATACTTCTAATGGTGATAATGATGCTTTCTTTAGAAAATATGGTGGAACTCCTGGTAGCCAGGATACAATTAATTCACCTTTTGAAGTAATTTCTCCAAGTATCAATCTAACTCAAGCTAATATTGATTTTGGTAAAGTAACATTAGGATATTCTAAAGATCAAATTATAAAATCAATTTTATGCAATACAGGTAAAAAAGATGTTAATATTGGTTCATTTAAAATTACTGGAAGTAATCCTAGTGATTTCACTTTAACCACTAATATCACAGGTAGCGTAATCAAAGCTGGTGAATGCGTAACACTAGAATTTAACTTTTCTCCGAAAGATGTTGCTGATAGATTTGCTCAATTAACAGTTTATGGTACTTGTAACGAAGTTACTTCACTTAACTTACAAGGTTATGGGGTTTGTAGTGGATTAGTTGAAGAGAGAGTTAATTTTGGTAATGTTAGTATTGGTATGCCACAAGTTAAAACAGTGAATTGTGCAATTCAAAATACTAACCCAACTCCGGTACAAATTGATCCAATTATATCTGGACCAAATGCAGATGAATTTAGTTTAAATCCATCTGGTACTTCTATTTTAGAAAAAGACAGTTGTTATAAAGTTCAAGTAACTTTTAATCCAAAAACAGCTGGTAATAAAGTTGCTTATATTGACTATCGCCTACCTACTGGTTGCGAAACAATTAAAACTGAACTTCTTGGAAATGCTTTTGATGCAGCTTATCAAGTTGTTGGAGTAAATTGGTATGACAGAAAAGTATCAATTCCAAATGACTCATTTGTTGTATTTAACAATACAAGTACTCAAATTGCAAATATTTCAAGTATCACATTTGAAGATCCAACAATCACTCAATTTAAATTTGGTTCTTTAAAAGCTTTTCCAATTGCTGTTCCTATTGGCGATACACTTAGAGTTCCTGTTACTTTCTTACCAGACAAAGAAGGTTCATTTAACAATTTTGTTAATTTCAAAATTGAGGCATTAAAAGATCCAATGAAAGCTCAAATTTCTGGTAATGGTGTTTTACCAAAAATGGTTACCACACTTGATTGTGGAACTCCAATCGGATTAGGCGATACTAAAACAGTCGATTTGATTATTTTCAATCCAAGTTTATCAAGTGATTTAACAATTGAATCAATTAGTTTTGTTGATGCAAATCCTAGATTTACATTTATTGCTGGTAATCCATCAAATGTTGTTGTTAAGAAAAATGACCAAGTTTCATTCCAATTAACATTCAAACCTTCAGTTTTGGGTATTAATTCTAATGATATTAAAATCAAAGCTGACGATACTGCAAGTACTGGTCCTAATTACTATAAAACAACTATATTTACATTAGCTTGCGAAGCTGAAGGTGTTGTAATTCCTCCAACATTCGATATGGGTGCTCAATTACAATGCTCAGAAACAGTTAAAAAATTGACTTTGGAAAATAAAAGCTGGAAATCTACTTTAAGAGTTAGAAATTATTATTTTGATAATACAAATGGTGATTCAGTAGCTTATACAGTTACAATGCCTACAGTAACCACAATTAATCCTGGTCAATCTATTGATGTTACTATTAAATTTAATCCTAAAGTTGTTAAAAATTGGAATACAAAACTCTTCTTTGTTTTAGATAATGGTGATATTATTACTACTAATTTAGTTGGTAAATCATATATTGTTGATTTATATTCTGATGCAATAGATGAAGTAACAGTTGGTAGAGCAATTAATATTATGATGAAAGGTCATATTGAGAACTTAGAATCTAATGTTATTAATACATTAACTGTTAGAGTTAAATTTGATCCCAAAATGCTTATGTTTATTAACAAAGAAAACGTTGTATTTAAAAACGAATTAGGTGCTGGTTGGACTTGGCAAGATCCTGTTGTGATTTCTGATGGTTTATTAGAAATTAAAGGTAGTGGCGTTCTCAATACTCCTTTCAATAACAAAAACTTATTCAGCTTCTGGTTTATTACATATTTAAGTGATACAAAAGAAACTTCAGTAAATTATAACCATTATATTCAAGATTGTAATACAATTGATACTTTAGGTGAACATTTCAAACTTAAAGGTATTTGTTTCTTAAATGGTAGATTAATCAAACTTACCGATACTCATTTCTTTATGAATATTCCTGAGCCAAACCCAGCTGGAAATAATTCATTGATTAAATTTGGTGTTGGATTCAAATCTGATGTTAAAATTGACATTGTAAATGCTCAAGGTATCGTAATTATGAATGCTGTGAACCAAGAGTTAGAATCAGGTGAATATGACTTGAATGTTGGTTTAATGGATTTAAGCGCAGGGGTCTATTTCATTAGATATTCTGCTGCTGGAAATACTGTAACCCAAAAATTGATTAAAGAATAATCAGTTTTATCTCAAAAAAATGGGGTTGATTCAATTAAGAGTCAACCCCATTTTTTTACTTTTTTTTAAAGAATAGTTATTCAAAAAGTCCAGTAAAATTTGCTAAAACTTCACTCAATTTACTAATATCTTTTCCTCCTGCAGTAGCCATATGAGGTTTTCCTCCTCCGCCACCACCAAGCTGCTTAGCAACCTCTCCGACAAGCTTTCCAGCTTGATATTTCTTTGTTAAGTCATCTGTTACAACGCAAACTAATTGAACTTTATCGTCAATTATTGTAGCTAATAATCCAATTCCGGATGTTCCAAGAGAATTTCTCAAATGGTCACCCAAATCTTTTAATTGATCTATGCTATCAGCTTGAATAGTATCAACAACTAAATTAATTCCATTGATATTTTTTGCTTTAGAAATAACACTTGACATTTCAGATTTAGCAATAACGGTTTTAATATCGTTAATCTCTTTATTTAAATTTCTGATTTGTTGATTTAAATTATCAATGCTTGCATTTTTATCATCAACTGTAATATTTAAATTGTTAATATATTGAAGAACAGCATTGCCTGTAACAGCTTCAATTCTTCTAACTCCTGCAGCTATTGAGGATTCGGAAGTGATTTTAAATAATCCAATTTCTGAAGTATTTTTCACGTGAATTCCACCGCATAATTCCACTGAATATTTTGGATCCATAGAAATTACTCTAACAACATCTCCATATTTATCTCCAAAAAACATTTTTACTTTTGGATTTTTCTGAGCTTCAGTTATTGGTAATACCTGGGTATCAACAATATTATTTTCTAAAATCTTTTGATTTACAATTACTTCAATTTTTGAAAGCTCTTCTTTGGTGATTTTTTCGAAATGATTAAAATCAAATCTCAAATAATCTGGTGCTACTAATGAACCTGCTTGTTTAATATGGCTACCAAGCACTCTATTTAAAGCTTCATGCATTAAGTGAGTTGCTGAGTGATTGCGCATAATATTTTTTCTACGGTTACCATCAACTTTTGCTAAGGCAATATCACCAACTAACGATTCTAAATCACGATCGCAAAAATGAATAATTGCACTTCCTGATTTTTTAACATCCAAAACTTGATAAGAATTTCCAGCTAAAATGATTGAACCAGTATCTGATACTTGTCCACCACTTTCAGTATAAAATGGAGTTTTATCTAATACAATTTGATTTTCATTTACATATACTACTTTTGCTTCAATTTCTAAATTATCATATCCCACAAATTCAGATTCACAATCTATAACAGGAATTTCCACTTCCTGAGCAGTTGATTTTCTTGCTTTGCGTGAACGATCTTTTTGTTCTGCCATTAATGATGTAAATTCTTCTAAATCGACATCAAATCCACCTTCTCTTGCGATTAATTGAGTCAAATCAAGTGGGAAGCCAAATGTATCATAAAGTAAAAATGCGTCAGCACCACTAATTGTTGTTAGATTGCTTTCACTTAAACTAGTTTTAATGTCTTCAATTTTATAAAGTCCTCTATCAAGAGTTTGAAGAAAAGAATTTTCTTCACCCTTAATAACTTTAGTAATTGTTTCTTTCTGCTGATATAATTCCTGGTAAACATCGCCCATTACTTTAATCAATACATCAAGTAATTTGTAAAGAACTGGTTCAGTAAATCCAAGATTACGAGCAAATCTACAAGCTCTTCTTAAAATTCTTCTAAGTACATATCCCCTACCTTCATTGCCTGGTAATGCGCCATCAGCAATAGCAAATGATAATGTTCTTATATGGTCTGCAATAACACGCATCGCTATTCCATCGGCATTAGTAAGCTCAATTGAATATTTTTTTCCTGATAATTTTTCAATTTCTGAAATGATTGGCATAAAAACATCACTGTCATAATTCGAAGTTTTATTTTGGATTACAGCCACAATTCTTTCGAATCCCATTCCAGTGTCAACGTGAGTTGAAGCTAGCGGCTCTAAATTGCCATCAGCTTTTCTATTATATTGAATAAAAACAAGATTCCAAATTTCAATTACTTCAGGCACCCCAGCATTTACCAATGGACCACCTGATAAATCAGGAGTTCTGTCAAAATGGATTTCTGAGCAAGGTCCACAAGGTCCGGTCTCACCCATTTCCCAGAAATTATCTTTTTCATCAAATCTATGAATTCTTTCAATTGGTAAATATTTAGTCCAAATATTAAGCGCTTCATCATCAGTTCTGTAAACAGTTGCGTGAAGTCTTTCTTTTGGTAATTTCCAAACTTCAGTTAATAATTCCCAAGCCCAAGCGATTGCTTCTTCTTTATAATAATCTCCAAAACTCCAATTTCCAAGCATTTCAAAAAGTGTATGATGATAAGTATCAACACCAACTTCTTCTAAATCATTATGTTTGCCACTAACTCTAATACATTTTTGAGAATCAGCAGCTCTATTATATTCCCTTTTTCCAGCACCTAAAAAAACATCTTTAAATTGGTTCATTCCAGCGTTTGTAAATAGTAATGTTGGGTCTCCGTGAGGAATAACAGGTGCACTAGTAACTATTCTATGTTGCTTTTCAGCAAAAAAATCTAAGAAACTTTGTCTAATTTCATTTGAAGTCATTTTAATATTAATCCTTTGAGTTATAAATATTTTCTAATTCAATAATTTTAAAATCTATTAATTCCGAAATTTTCTTTCGGCTTTCGATTTCGTTATTTAATTTATTATTA
>CAIWET010000171.1 GCA_903911805.1 uncultured Ignavibacteria bacterium
CTGGAATATCTTTAGAGGAAATTATTTCTGGATTATTTTTTAGGAAACCAATATTAACTATTTGCCCAAAAATATTCAATATTTGGTAAGTCTCACCTATTAATTCTTCAGGAAAGGAAATATAAATTGATTCGTTTGTTGGATTTGGATATATTTTGATTTTATCATCATTATTGAAGTTTATATCTGACTTTTCTGTATTTAAATAATTGCTCAAAAATTCAGATAAATCAAGTTTATGGATTTTTGGAGTAACTGTTAATAATGAATTGGAAAATTTCTCATTAGAAATATAATAGTTTAATCCATCAATCGATGCTATGCCTTCTACTTGGTGAAATGCCTGATTAATGCTGATTTTTCGCTTATTTCCTCCAAAAAAATCATCATATTTATAGTCATAAAGTAATACTATAAAGGGTTGAAGATATGAGCTATAGCCTGTTAGAACAATTAATCTCTGATTTTCTATTAAAGTAGCTCCTGTAATTAATCCTGCTACGTCATAGTTCGCTTTGTAATTTGCTGAATATGTTCCTGGAGTTTTTGGCAACGAATAAATACTTGATTTTTCGCTAATCCATTCTTTTGTAAATAGATAAATGCTGTCACTTGTAACTATGAAAGATTCACAATCAAAATCAGTTTTATTTGAACCTTTAGAATTAAAATCAGTTTGCAACGAATACGAGAAATTAATAGTATCTATTTTAGGATTTTTATTCGAAAATGAGATTTTTTCAATTCTCAAAATCTTCAAGTCTTTTCTAACTCCACTCGAATTATTTCCAAAGTCGCCAATATATAAATAATTCGAATCCTGAGATATTTCTTCCCAATCTTTATTAAAAGTACGATTTAATGAGTAAAAATCAATATTATCAACATCACTAGTATCAACGGAATAAATTTTAATATCCGTATCGTCAACGTGAGTCCAAAGCTTATTCTTCCAGAAAATCAAGCCTGAAGTTTCGTTAAGCTCAGATGGAACAACCCAATTGATTTTTGGAGAAATTGATGCAGTTTTATATAAACAACTTCCATCATTGATAGTTGCAGAAGAATCATAATTTATCGACAATGGATCGGTACATCCATACTTTTGCGAATATGAATAAGTAGAAATAATTAATATCAATAAGCCAAAAACAAGTTTTTTCATTAATTTCCAAATCCCATAATACGTTTAATGTGATTTGCATTTTCTTTAGTTGTTAGTATTTCCAACAATATTAATGCAACTTCAATTGCAGTTGACGGTCCAAAAGAAGTTATGATTTTATCAGTAATTACAATAGGATCCTCAGTTATTTCAGCTCCAAAATTCTTTAATTGTTCTTGTCTTATTGGATTTAAAAAATAAGTAGTCGCCTTCTTACCATTTAATATTCCAGTTTTAGCAATTGGCAGTGAAGCAACGCAAATCGATGCAATAATTTTATTATTTTTATGAAATTCTTTAATTAAATTTGAAAACTTATCACTATAAGCATCTAAATAAAAGCCAAATTCTTCAAAACCACCAGGGATAGCCAATGCTGAAAATTCATCAACATTTATTTCATCAATCAAATAATCTACAATAACTTTTTGATCAAAAGTCGTTTTTACTTCTTTAGTTAAACCACAAGTGAATAATTTGGTTGATTTATCTCCATCAATTAAATTCCAACCAATTACATCAATAAAAATGCTGGCTTCGAACACTTCGAAGCCATTTGCGAGCAATAAGAGTACTTTTTTCATTTATTCTTTTAGCTTAATAATTTTCAGGTCTAACTTGCATATATGCTTTTGGATGGTCGCAAACTGGACATTTCTCCAAAGCTTTAAGTGATTCATATACATAGCCACAATGAATACATTGCCACCAAACTTTACCATCTTTCATAAATACCTTGTCTTCAGAGATATTTTGTAATAATTTCAAATACCTGCGTTCGTGTTCTGCTTCAACTTTTGCAATCATTCTGAATGCAGCAGCAATTTCAGTGAAACCTTCTTCTTTTGCAATGTCAGCAAAGTGAGGATAAATATCGGTCCATTCTTCATTTTCGCCTTCAGCGGCAGCTTTTAAATTTTCTAAAGTAGTTCCAATAACTCCTGCAGGATAGCTTGCAGTTATTTCAACAACTCCACCTTCTAAAAATGAAAAGAATTTTTTTGCGTGAGCTTGTTCTTGATTTGCTGTTTCCATAAAGAAAGCAGAAATTTGCTCATAACCTTCTTCTTTTGCAACTTTTGCAAAAAATTCATAACGATTTCTAGCTTGAGATTCACCAACGAAAGATTTTAATAAATTTTGCTCTGTTTGAGTACCTTTTAAAGACTTTGTCATAATAATCTTATCCTTATATTTAATAATGATAGTAATCTATCAAAATATTTTTACGAAATTCATAAAAATATATTTCAAATCTAAGAATATTATGGATTATAATCACTAAAATCTTTTTTGTCATACTGTTTCAAGTGCAGAATTACTCTTAAAAAATATTTAATAGATCATTTGCTTTGTTAGGAGTATATTGATATTAATTTTTAAATATTAAAGATTCTAATTCCTGCATTTATTTCAATTACCAATTCCTTCTAAAGCCAAAAAAAGAAAGAAAATATGTAAATGCTTTTATTTTTAAAATATGAAACTCTTAATTAAATCATCAATTTGAGTAATTTCATTTTCAATTGAATAGGACTTTGTTGCAATCAATTGTGCATTTTCTGCCATTGCATCAGATTCATTTCTATTATTCAAATGCCACATCAAACAGTCTTTCAATTCCTGATAATTTTCATATTTATAAAGACTTCCTAATTCCCCAAAGTCTAATATTTCAGGTGTTCCACCATTATTTGTGGCAATTATTGGCAATTTTGATAGCATTGCTTCAATTGTAACCATTCCATAAGTTTCACTTTCTGAACCTAAAACGAAAACATCAATCGAATTATAGAATAATGAAACATCTTCTTGAAAATCAACTAAATGTACTAGCGATTCTAAATTATTTTCAGTTATTCGACTAAGGATTTTTTGATAATAAATCTGGCTGGGTGCATCATTTACAGTTGCTGAGCCAAAAATCAGAAGCTCAATATTTATTCCTTCATTTTTTAATTTAATCAATGATTCAATTAAAAAAAGCTGACCTTTTTTCTCTGTAATTCTGCCAATTATACCAATAAGTGGATATTTAGGATCAATTTTTAATTTATCAAGCGCTTCATTCTTTGAATATTTAGCATTAATATACTTCTCGGTATCAACAGATAAAGGAATAATTTTAATTCTTTCTTTTGGGAACTTAGTTTTTTCAATTACTTCATTTTTTAGATGATTAAGTGGACTAATCCAATAATTAATTGTACTAAATTTCAATGTATGAAAGAAATCCCTTTTAGCAACACCCATTTGCATATGTTGCTGATAGATAATCTTTAAATCTTTTTTGTGAGATAATTTAACCCAAGATAAAACATCCAAATCGCGATTATCAAAAGCAAAAATTATAGAAATTTCTTCTTCATTTAATATTTTAGCTATTTGCTTTGCTATTTTAAAATTGAAATACTTTCTTCCAAAATTCACATAGAATATTTTATCAAAAATATCTTCAGTTTTGGTATTAATTATAGAATCAGAAATAGTATATAAAGAAATCGAATACCCCTTGCCTTTAAGTAATTTAGCAAGTTTAATGGTATTCATTTCTAATCCTCCCCAACCGGTGGAGGTAAGATAAAAAGCAATTTTTTTCATAAAATTACTTTATAATGTCTTTTATATTTGTAGATTTTTCAAAAAGTCCATTCATTTTTTGCAAAACCATATTTATATTAAAATGAAATCCCTTAATTTTATATTGATTTTCGGCAACTTCCAGATAATCAAAGCCTTTTTTTGTGATAGCTTGGTGCCCAATTCCTTTGAATCCCATAATCCTCAATAAATCATATTCGTGGCTTACAGCCAAAACGTGCCAGGCAGTTTCTTCGCTTTTGCCATCACCTGAAGATAGGATAGTTTCCATTATCATTCGAATTTTATATTCTGTTTTTTTATATAAAACAGAATCGCCCAATCGTTTATAAGAATTTGACAAGTAAACCAAATCACCTAAATTAAATGGATATTGCTCTAAAACAATATTTTCTAATTCTATTACTTTTTTAATATCTTCATCAGTATATTGAGTTTTTTTGAAAATCATATTTAAGCTGTCGCTATATTCATTTTTTGCATCAAGCTTATATAATTTATAAAAAAAGAACCCATAATAAAGCAATCGATATTCATCTTTTTTAAGAGTTGTATCATTTTTCCTATATCTTTTAATCAATTCAGGATAATAATAAACAGATGTTTTAGCTGTAACAATTTTTTTTATCCTATCATAATCAGGTGCTAAAAAGTTTAACCCTTGAGAATGCAAATTATCTGATACAAAAGCAAAGAGCATTAAACTTAATAAAATTTTGAATATATTTTTCTGCATCAAATCCTCATTTTCTAACATTTACATAAATTATTTACAAAGTTACTAAACTTAAAGCAAAAATTGTGCATTGTCCTATCTCGCTTCTGCAATTTCTTTTACTAATTTCATAGCCTTGGGGAATACTTCATTAAAAAAGTCTACGTGGTCTTCATTAATCTGTACATTTACTTTGAGTAAGGTGTTGCCATTTATATCTTCTAAATCGTAATTTTCGGTAAATCCATTCCAGTAATTATTCTCTCCAACTGGAACTTCTTTGTAATCAACAATATCGCCAATATGAGTAAAATGCATTGATTCATTTTCAACTAATTTTGATATGGTGCTATACATTCCTCGCCCATCTGGATTTAAGAAATGAATACCACTACCTTCTTTCCAATCAGAAACAGCATATGATCCTTCACTAAAAGCACTAGTCCATTTTCTGTAATTTTCTTCTTTCCAGAGTGCATCCCAGACTACATTAACTGGAGCATTTATTTCTGATTCGAATTCAATTATTTTCATATTTTTGCTTTCCATTTTATTTAATAGTTATTTCTTTTTTTGATAAAACGATTAAATTAAAAAAAATGTTTTTGATAAATTAAAATATATTTCGATTTTATTAGTTTCAGTTAATTTAATAAGTAAAATGGAATTATTGGCACAATACGAATTTTGGTTGAATGCAGCAAAAGAAGATTTGCAGACTTCATTCGATATGCTAATAATTAAAAGATATAATTGGGCATTATTTGTAGGTCATTTGGCTATAGATAAATTACTAAAAGCAAAGTTTATTCTTAAGTTCGAAGTCCAACCACCTAAAACACATAATTTACTATTATTGATTGATAAACTTGAAATTATGTTAGATAATGACACTAAATTACTACTAATGACCATTAATAAATTTAATATTGAAGCAAGATACGAAGAATATAAACGTGATTTTGAAAAGATTTGCACTCCTGATTATACAATCAATTATTTAAATAAAATTAAGGAATTTTTTAAATGGATGACGAATTATTAAAAGCTAAAAATAAAATATTTGCTTTAATTAAAGAAGCAAAAATTAAAAATATTAATATTCAAGAAGCTTATATATTTGGAAGTTATGCAAGAAGAGAACAAAATGAATTTTCAGATATAGATGTTGCTTTAATATCCAAAGATTTTGTCGGTAATTCATTTATTGATAGTTCTTCGTTAGATGAAATTATTCTTAATATTGGTGTTGAAATTGAAGCACATACATATTTACCTGAGGACTTTAATAGTAATAATCTTTTTGTTAAAGAAATTCTAAAAAGTGGATTAAGAATAATATAAAAAATCCAGAAATTCATTTTATCTTTCTGGACTTCTTATATTATTTCATCAACAAATCCCATCAATATTGCAAGTATCACCAATTATTGTTTCAAATTTGGCAACAGGATTTTCAATGCGCCAATCTGCAATTGATTTCTCTAATGTTCTAAGGAATACTTCTGTTTCCTGAGCTCCACTAACTGCGTATTTCCTATTAAAAACAAAAAATGGCACTCCGTGAATACCTAAATGCTGAGCTTCGTAAATATCATTATTCACTGCATTTATTAAATCCTCATTTTCAAATATTGAAACTAAATCTGGTGTGTCTATTCCAATTTCATTAGCCAATCTAATCAATGAAGGAATATCATCCACATTTACTCCATCGGTAAAATATGCTTTTAATATTCTTTCTTTTGCTTCATTTTGTTTGCCGAGTTCTTTTGCATAATGCAATAAAATATGTGCATTAAAAGTATTTGCAACAACAGATTTATCAAAATTATATTCCAATCCAACCTGTTTGGCAGAATTCGTAAGTTGATCATTCAATCTTTTTGCTTGCTCAATCGGAAATCCTTTTATATTTGCAAGGTATTCATAAATTGAAATCTCAGTATTAGTTTCGAGATTTGGATTTAGCTGAAAGCTCTTCCAAACCACTTCAATGTGGTCTTTTTCTGGAAACTGCTCGAGAGCATTTTCGAATTTTCGCTTGCCCAAATAACAAAATGGGCACATTATATCACTCCATATTTCTACTTTCAATTTATCTCCTTATTTTGCTGAACAGGCAAACATCCAATGAACGCCAAATTTATCTTTACAACTTCCATAATAATCGCCCCAAAACATTTCTTGCAATTCTTGCTCAATTTTGCCACCATCTGACAATTTGTCAAATAAAGATTTTGTTTCTTCTCTTGTGTCTGGTTGAAGCATAATATAAACATTATTACCCATAGAAATTCTAAAGTCCATTTGATCAGGAGCGTCAGTTCCCATCAAATAATGTCCACCTAGAATCTCTAATTCAACGTGCATAACTAATTTCTTTATTTCTTCTGGCAGCTCAGGAGCTCCTTCCATTTTAGGTATATCGCCAAAGCGACTTATTCCATTTCCTAAAAATTCGCCACCAAAAATTGATTTATAGTAATTGAATGCTTCTTCTGTTTGATTAGAAAAATTCAAGTATGTGCTAGTTCTTCCCATTATTTATAATTTATTAATGTTAGCAAAATTAATTATTAGTTAATTCTAAATAAATTGAACGAA
>CAIWET010000172.1 GCA_903911805.1 uncultured Ignavibacteria bacterium
ATATTTATTATAATAATATTTAAAACGTCAATCACGTCTGAATCAATTGATTTTTTAAAATATTGAAAATAAATATGTCAAATAAAAAAGAACGCACTGCCTGGTATTTATATGATTGGGCAAACTCAGCATACACAGTAATAATAATAACTCTGTTTTTTGGTCCATTTTTGACAATGATTACAAAAGACAAAGCAGATGTTAACGGCAATATCCCATTCTTAGGATTTAATGTTTATTATGCTTCTCTTTTTGCTTATTTATCGTCAATTGCTGTTATGCTTCAAATTGTTTTATTGCCCTTAATTGGGAGCATAGCAGACATAACAGGCAATAAAAAGAAGATGTTCAATTTATTTGCTATTATGGGTTCAATGGCTACAATAATGATGTTTTATATAAAAGATGATTATTATATAGCTTCATTTTTATTCTTATTTACAAATATATGTTTTAGCATCGCAAACGTGCTTTATAACGCATTTTTGAATGATATCTCACTTGAGAGCGAACGAGAGCAAATCTCGTCAATAGGGTGGGGGATTGGCTATTTAGGCGGTGGATTAGCTTTATTGATAGTATTGATTTTGTTTAATTATAGATTTGAAATTGGATTAGATGATGACCTTGCAATTCGATTGTCAATGTCATTTGCAGGATTGTGGTGGGCTTTTTTCTCGATAATTCCTATCAAAAATCTTAAAGGAATTGAAAAAGATAAAAAATATGGATCGAAATTTAAGGATTATTTTTTAAATATATTTAATAATTTCAAATCATTATCAAAATTTCCAAATACTTTAATATTTTTAATAGCCTACTTGTTTTATAATGATGGTGTGCAATCAGTTATAACTTTGTCCGGGCAATTTGGAAAAGATGAATTGCATTTATCTATGGAAATTCTAACTAAAGTAATATTATTAGTACAAGTAGTTGCGTTTTTTGGTTCAATATTATTTAACTATATTTCCAAAAAAATCAATTCTAAAAACACATTGCTTTTGTCATTAGTCATTTGGATATTGGCATTAATCTATGTTTATTTATTTGTTTATTCAGAATTTGATTTCTATTTGATGGCAATTGCTGTAGCATTGGTAATGGGTGGAACTCAATCAATCAGCCGAGCAGTATATTCCAGAAATATTCCCAAAGGTAGTGAAGCAGAATTTTTCAGTATTTATGAGCTTTCAGAAAAAGGAACCTCTTGGATTGGTCCATTGGCTTTTGCTATTACTATGGATTTCACACATTCATATAGATTAGCAATTTTATCATTAGTAATATTTTTTGTTATCGGATTTTTATTATTATTGAAATATCAGGACAAAAAAACTGAATTAGCCAATTAATAAATCTTTGCTATTTATAGATTTATTACTAATTTTGTAAAATATGGAGTTGCACTCCAGATTTTACACAAAATGGAGTAAGTGTATGTATATAAATAGAGATATAAGTGATAAAATTATTGAATTATCCCAAAAGATGCCTATAATTACGATTTCAGGACCTAGACAGTCAGGAAAAACAACTTTAGTAAAGCATCTATTTCCAGATTATAAATATTATAATATGGAAATGCCAATGCTAAGGGAGCGATTTTTATCGGATCCATTGTCATTTTTAAATAGTGATGAGAAAGGATTTATTATTGATGAATTTCAAAGAGTTCCTGAAATATTATCTTATATTCAAGTAATTTCTGACGAGAACAACCTTCCTGGTAGATTCATTTTAACTGGTTCTCAGAATTATTTAATGATTGAAAAGATTTCTCAAAGTTTAGCTGGCAGAACTTCATTAATAAATTTATTACCTTTTAGCATTGAAGAATTAAAAGGAACTGAATATTTTGATAATAATGCTGATAAATTAATTTTAAAAGGTTTTTATCCAAGAATTTATAATCAAGAATTGAATTCCAATGAATGGCTAAATGATTATATTAGTTTATATATAGAGCGAGATATTAAGCAATTAATTAATATTAAAGATTCCGAAGCATTCAGTTTATTTATTAGATTATGTGCTGGAAGAATTGGACAAATCCTGAATTATTCATCTATAGGTGAAATCGTTGGTAGAGACATTAAAACTATAAAGTCTTGGATTAATGTATTAGAAACCGGATATATTATTTTTAAATTAAAACCATATTATTCAAATATTAATAAGCGATTAATAAAATCACCAAAATTATATTTTTATGATGTTGGTTTAGCAAGCGCTATACTGGGTATTAAAGATGTTAATTCACTTGAATCACATTACTTAAGAGGAAATTTATTTGAGAATTTTGTAATTGCAGAATTATTAAAAAATAATTTTAATAAAAATAAAAAAAATGATTTCTATTTTTGGAATGAACAAAGTAAAAATGAAATTGATTTATTAATTGAAAGAAGTAATCAATTTGATTTAATCGAAATCAAAGCATCCAAAACATTTAATCAAAGTTTTACCAAAAATATTTTAAATG
>CAIWET010000173.1 GCA_903911805.1 uncultured Ignavibacteria bacterium
TTAAAGTAATGATGGGGTCCACCTTTAAGGTGGGCTCCATCTCGGTTTGAGAAAGAATCCACCCCGTCAGCCTTTCAGGCTGCCACCCCTCAAGAGGGGAATTTAAGAATTGACATTTCCAATCTCCCATCAGGTGGTTATTTCATCAAAATTGGTGATAAATTTGAGAAATTTGTTAAGATTTAAAGTAATGATGGGGTCCACCTTTAAGGTGGGCTCCATCTCGGTTTGAAAAAGGTGTCAGACATCTTAAAGTTAGCTTCGATACGATGCTTTGCATCACTCAGCCAACAGATTAAAATGGTCATTGAGTAAATCCCGTAGGAATCGTATCGAAATGACCAATAGAATATTCTTGATATGTCATCAAAAAAATGACTTTACAAGATTCTTCACTTTGCATAAGATGACGGCAATAAAAAAATGGAAAAAGAATTTTATTCAAAAATAAATAATCATTCATAAAGTCAATATGGCTTTGGGAAATTATCCCAATTTCACAATAAAAAATTAGTGAAATATAGGTTTATTTGAAAATTAGGAAATTGAAATGATTGAGGTATTAATTTACCATATGCATATTGTTGGTGGACTTTATGCTTACACAAAAAGTTGGCAAAAAGGCTCTAAAAAAGAAGGAATTTTAGCAATTTTGATTATTGGATTGCTCTTTACAATTGGATGGGCATTAACAGGTCCAATTGCTAGATTAATTTTCCCTAAAGCTTGGAATACTGTCTATTTTTCTCAGGATACTTTGTCGCTTTTATTGCTTTTTATTCCTGAATGCTTCTTCTTTTGGCAATTTTTTATTAAAGATAAATAATATCTTAAGAAAAAATTCATTTAATGTTAAAATATCTTTGTCAGACTCTAAAAACTTCTTAATTTAGAGTAAATTATTTTGATATTTTGAGGTTATTATGAAATCAATAAAGTACTTCTTTCTACTTGCTTTTTTGGCAGTAAATATTTACTCTTCAGAAAGTGAATTATTCAACCTTATTAGGCAAGAAAACGGCAATTTAACTCTCCAAAATACTTCAGCAGAAATCAAAGACACACCTAAGTCTCCAACTGCTGTAAAGTATTTATTATTCAACAATTTCAATTTAGATGCTTTGCATCCTTCGTTTGCACAATCTGCATATATTGATCCTATTAATCAGGATCCAGATTTAAAGTCATTGTTCTCTTTTAAAACTTGGGATCAAACCACTTTAGCAGTGCCAATTACAAATTATGAAATTGTTGTTTTTCCACTTGGTGATATTCCAATCAATGCAATAGTAAATGGAGTTTCTCCAATTTCTAAAATTAGAGAATTGATTGCTGCAGGAAAGAAAATCATCTTAACTGGTAGAAATATTTTAACTTTTGCTTTCAATGCACAGTCACCAATGGCAAATGCTGAAATACAAAAATTTATGACTGATACTCTTGGCATTAATTTTATTGGTAAAGTTGCAGTTTCCACTACAAGCGGCTCAACAACTTCTTTTAAAGGTTACGTAAATCAAGGTGACTTTAAAGACCCAATTGCTTATGGCACAAGAATCGAAAGCAATATTAAATATAAAATTTCAAATAGTGGATACGAAGAACCAATCGCATATTACGTATCAGTTGATGCTTTCAAATCTAAAAACCCAGATAAATACAGCAAATCTTATCATTTTAATGATGCAAATGGTGATACTCTTCTTTGCACAAAAACAAAATTAGCTAATGGTGCAAAAATTGTTACTTGGACAGTTGGCTACGAAAACTTCTCATTATCAGCTGCTAGACTTTCGGCAATGCAATATTGTGTTAGTTGGTTAATGGAAGGCGAACCTACACCAGGACCAAACGCTGAATTCCCATATAGTTCAATTAAATTTGGAAACGTTCCAATTGGAACAAGTGGCGAACAAATTTTATCTTTTAAAAATACAGGTTCTGTTGACTTAAAAGTAACAGATGTTTATATTGATTGGGATGATGACAGCGTATATAAATTTGTTGATCTTCCTACTTTACCATTTTATTTGAAAAATGGCGAAGCTGCATCAATCAGAGTAAAATTCACTCCAAAAGAGAATATTTCTTATGATGCAATTATTCAAGTTGCAACTAATTCCGACAATTCATCAGAAAAAATCATTACAGTTTCTGGCAGTGGAGGAACTGGCTCAGGTCCAATTTTGATTACAGATTTGCAAAATGATAAAATTTCATATGGACAAGTTGTTAAAGGCAATAAGAGTATAGTAACTTTTAGTATAAAAAATGATGGAAACGTAGATCTAGACCTTACAAAAATCACTTGGGCAAGAAATGATAGTGTAGCATTTATTATTGATCAGGGAAGCTCCTATCCTTGGACAATTAAGCCAGGCGAAGAAAGAGTAATGAAAATCAGATTCGTTCCTTCAGCAGAAAATACAATTTTCTTTGGTCAATTAGATGTAGAAAATAATGGTTTAGGAAAAAGCCCTTATCCAATTTATATGGAAGGTGAAGGAGTGAAATTTACAGATGTTGAAGAAACAACTCCAAACTTTGAATTTTATCCAAATCCAGCAAGAGAATATGTTTCGATAAAATCAAATAGTTTATCGTCTGAAATCCACATTGCTTTATTTGACAACGAAGGTAAGCCTGTTAAAATTGAAGAAAATTACATTAGCCAAAATGGAATTATTAATTTGAATATTAGTAATTTAAGCTCTGGCTCTTATTATATAAGATTAATTGAAAATGGTAAAACAGAATTTTTACCTCTAATGATTGTTAAATAATTTTAAA
>CAIWET010000174.1 GCA_903911805.1 uncultured Ignavibacteria bacterium
TGTTAATAAAATTAAAATTTTTTTATTATTAATATCGTAAATTAAAAGGTTTAAAATAAATGCATTTAAAAAGATTTTCATCTGAACTTAAAGCAGAAGCTAATGCAATTGATATTGACTCGATAATCCAAAATCGTGAAATTGTTGGAGGATATACAGTAGATAATTATAATTCGTTAGATCTTGATGATGCAATTTTACTCGAAAGAAAAGGTGAAAATTATTTAGCAATTGTGACTATTGCGGACATTTCCGAATCAATTAAAATCAATTCTAATCTTTACAATGAAGCATTTCAAAGAGTTGAAACGATTTATAGGAAGGCTTTTAATATTCCAATGCTTCCTAGAAGTTTATCTGAAGCAAAGCTGAGTTTGAATATGGAAGGGATTAAACCTTCAATTACATTTTATGTTGAAACAGATAAATTAGGGAATATTTTAAATACTGAAATCAAAGAAACTGCTTTTAAAAGTAGTGGCAGAATAACTTACGAATTATTTGATAAAATTAAAGATGATAGCTCGGACTCAAGGTCTGAATTGTTTCAAGAAATGACAAATTTCGCTACAATTCTACTTGAAATGCGCAGACAAAAAGGTGCTTTAGCGATTTATGATTTAAAGCAAGGACTGATGTCAAACGAAGAGGGAGTTATTATTCATCTTGATAAAAGTTGCTCTTATAATAGCTACATTGTTGTTCAGGAATTTATGATTTTAACGAATAAAGCTATTGCAAGATTTGCAGCAGAAAATAATATTCCATTACTTTATAGAAATCATAATGTGAAATCGTTAGCACCAGGTAGAGCTGATATCATTGGGCAAATCAACAATGCACTTATCAATCATAATTATTTGGGAGCATTAATTGATAAAATAAAGTTTTGGTTCCAAAAAGCTAATTATGGACCCATTCTCGAAGGTCATTATGGACTTAATGAACCCGCTTATACTCACGTTACTTCTCCAATCAGAAGATTTGCAGATTTGATTAATCATATTTTAATCAAAAATTATTTACACAATAAAGCTCAAGATTTTGATACTGATAAATTATTAGAAATTTCAAAACATATCAACGATATAGTAATCTTACATAAAGAAAACGAATCAGAATTTTTCAAAGAAAGAGTTATAAGTTCAGGCAATCAAAAGATTAACAATATGGATTTAAAAGAAATCTATAAACTTGAAGAATATGAATTTATTAATGTTTTGAGAGCATCAGCAATTAATGAAAATTGCAATGACAATGTGAAACATACAATTTTTAGGAAAACTATTGAAAAGAACTTAAGTTTTAAAGCAATTTATGTGATTTTAGCTAAAGCCCCAAATACAGGAAATTGGAGAGAAGTCAAGATAAACACCCTTAAATTTGTTTATTCTCAAAGCGGTTATGCTTTTTCGCTTGTAAATGTTTTGCTCCAGAAAGGCATTATAAGCAGTTTCAATTTCGAAGAAAGAGGCGTTAATAATTCATTTTTATGCGTAGGTGTTGGCATTGTAAATGATAAAATTATCAGAAGCAAAGATTCGATTGGAACAAGAAAAAAAGATGCTCAACATTTGGCAGCATCGGATTTTTTAAGAAATTATTTAGAATTGCCAATTGAAGAATTTATTGAATTTAATCTTAATGCAGAAAATATTGAAAATTCAGCAAGTTTTGAAAACTCAAATATGGAATTGTCAGAACTAGAGTTTGAACCAATTAGGCAAGGCAATCAAATTCCTCCAGGATATTCTAGCAGCATAAATTACGTTGGTCAATTAGTGGAATATTGCCAAACTCACAAAAATGTTCCAGAAGCAAATTATATTTTCAGTAAAACAGGAGCTGATCATTTGCCTGTAATTACTTGCAAAGCATCAGTGATTATCGAAGGGCAATTGTTTGAATCTGAGGCATCTGCAGGCAACAATAAAGCATCAAAGCAAGTTGCTGCTTATATAATTTTAACTCAATTAGAAGAAGTTTTTAATAAACCTGATTTAGTAATAAAAGCTGAAAATAGTGACAATATCAATAAGAGTAATCTGGATATTAATTATATAGGTTTATTGAATGAATATTGCACTAAACACAATTTACCAATCCCGGAATTTTATTTCAAGCAAATTGGTGAGGCACATCAATCAGTATTTCAATGTAATTTTGATTTTTTAATTGATGGCAAAACAGTAAAATTTGAAGGATTGGCATCTTCCAAAAAAGTAGCAAAGAAGAAAGCCGCCGAGAATTGCGTTGATTTTCTTAAATTGTAAAAAAAATGTAAAAATTAGATAATAACGATATTATTAAAATCAATAATTTTCATTAACAAAGTTGTAACGTTTGAAATATTAATTAATATTCTAAAAATCTTACCTTTTGTTTGTTGTAAATGAATATTTATCATTAATTTTGTTTTGATTTTTATATTAAAAATGAAATTGTTTTTATGTATTCATTAAATGTTCTTGCTGTTGACGACGAACCACATATGCGAACTGGTATGGTGCGTTCGCTTTCTAATTTTAAATTTAAGGTAAATGATATAGATGATGAAATATGCTTTGTTGTTGATACTGCCGAGTCTGGCGAAGAAGGACTCGAAAAAATCAACCAATCAAAACCAGATATTTTATTATTAGATTATAAACTCCCTGGGATTACAGGTCTTGAAGTTTTGGAGCAAATTGACTCTAATGACGAGAATATGGTAACCATAATGATTACTGCATTCGCCTCATTAGAAACCGCAGTAAGTGCCATTAAATCAGGCGCTTTTGACTTCTTGGCAAAACCTTTCACTCCTCAGGAATTAAGAAATAAAATCACTAAAGCCGCACAGAGCTTGATCCTTGCGCGTCAAGTTAAAAAATTAAATGAAGAAAAAAAGCAAGTTAGATTTCAATTTATTTCTGTTCTTGGTCACGAGCTCAAAGCACCATTGAGTGCTGTTGAGGGATATTTATATATGTTTAAAGATCGTGCACTTGGCGAAGACTTAACTCCATATAACCAAATGATGGAAAGATGCCTGATAAGAACTGACCAGATGAGAAAATTAATTGCTGATTTGCTTGAAATGACTAAAATTGAGTCAGGAAACAGGCAACGCGACATTAAAGAGCTTGATTTATCTGAAGTTACAACAATGTCGATTGAAACAATGATTCCAGATGCTCAACGCAGAGAAATTAAGATTAATTTTATCCCAACTCCAGTTTTATTTATGGCAGATAGAGTGGAAATGGAAATAGTAATGAATAACCTTGTTTCCAACGCTGTTAAATACAATCGCGATGGTGGCGAAGTGTTCATCAATATTGAAGAAAACGAAGAGCTGGTAAGCATTTCTGTTAGAGATACAGGTATTGGAATGACTAAAGAGGAATGCGATAAATTATTCAGAGATTTTGTTAGAATAAAAAATAGTAAAACAAAAGATATAATTGGAAGTGGTCTTGGACTATCTACTGTTAAAAAAATAGCAACTATTTATGGTGGAGATGCTATAGTAGAAAGTGAAGAAAATATCGGCACAAAATTCACTGTAACTATGAAAAAAACAATTATGAAAATAAATTAATCATTTATCAATTGATTAATTGAAAAATTGGCTTTATTTTTGTACTAAGATTTTAGAGTAAAATACTTTATTAAATTTTATTTGAGAACTTTTGTCAAAGAAATCTGTAAATTTTGGCAAATAAAAAACAGAAATAAAGCGGGGGCATAAATGTTTAAAACGAATTACAGACTAAACTTAATAGCATTCATAGCTATTGTATTTTTTATGACGGCAATTGAGCCTGGATTTTCAGCTGACAAGAAAAAAGGTGCAAAAGCTACAAAAGAATATACTATATTCCCTGATGAATACTCTGAATTAGACGGTATTCCTGTTCCTTCAACAACAAAAGATGAAAATATTCTAAGAACATTAGAAAAATCTCGCCAAAAATATCTTCAGGCATTAATCCTGATTGAAAAAGGCGATACTCTTAATGCTACTAAATATTTTGAAGATGCAATTACTATATTAAATCAATTAATAAATTATCCTGGTATCGAGCAAAATGAAGACTTTACTGATTTAGCTCAATCAATTATCGATGATTACGAAAACTTCGTTCAAAGTGTTGATGATTTGAACCAAAATTCATCTTTCTTCATTATTAGAGATAAAATTTTCCAAGATACTGACAGAGCTAAACCTGAAAAAACAAATCTTCAGTCAATGGAGAAAAAACCTGAAACTGCTAAAGTTGAAAAAATTCCACAGACGATATATACAATTCCATTAGATGATAATGATTATGTACAAAAAAGTATTTCATATTTAAAAAGTGAAAAAGGTAAGAAATTCTTTAATAATGTTATTGCTCGTAGTGGCAGATGGATGCCAATGCTCAAAAGAATTGCAAAAGAAGAAGGAATGCCCGAAGAAATCGTTTATCTTTCAATGATTGAGAGTGGTCTAAATCCTACTATTGTTTCAAAAGCAAAAGCAGTTGGTATGTGGCAATTTATCAGAACTACTGGCGAAGCTTATGGATTGAATAAACCTTCTTCAATTTGGATTGACGAAAGAAGAGACCCCGAAAAAGCAACAAGAGCTGCTATGCGTCATTTAAAAGATTTATTTAATGAATTAGGCGATTGGCATTTAGCTTTAGCTTCTTATAATTGTGGAGTTAACGGAACAAAAAGAGCAATTTCAAAAAGTAAAATAGAAAAACCAAATTTCTGGGAAACTAGAGATTTCTTACCAAAAGAAACAAAAAATTACGTTCCATTCTTTATAGCTACTGCTAAAGTTGCAATGGCTCCAGAAAGTTATGGATTCAATACAAAAGATATACAACTTTATCCGGAATTCAGATTTGATAATTACACTCTTAATGAACCTGTTAGCTTAAAAGCATTAGCTAAATGTATTGACGCAAATGTTGAGGAAATTCAAGCACTTAATCCAGAGTTGATTAGCGACTGCACTCCTCCAGATTTAAAAGAGTACAAATTAAGAATTCCTGAAGGTAGCAAACAAAAATTCATTATTAATTATGCCACTTTAACACCTGAAGAAAAACTTCCTTGGGTTAGCCACAAAGTATCTTCCGGTGAAACTATTGCAACAATTGCAGAAATGTATGGAGTTTCTCCTAAGGCAATTACTTCGACTAATGATTTAGCTGAAAAAACAAGATTAAAAAAAGGGACTGTTTTAAGAATTCCTATTGACCAAAAGCAAGCAGCCGAAGATTTGGCAGCACAGGAAAAAGAAGATGAACAAACAGGGGCAGATTCTTCAAATAAAGAAAAAACAGAAACTAAAACTGAAAATAGTAATACTAAAGATAATGGCAATGATGAATTAACAGTTGAAGGTGGATATTTAACACATATTGTTAAAACAAATGAAACATTATATTCAATTGCTCAAAAATATGGAGTAAGATTAGCTGATTTAAGAAATTTAAATAATATTCCTTTCGATAAAGAAAATATTGCTGAAGGAAAAAGATTAAAGATTTCAGTTAGCAATAAAGTTGAATCGAAAAAAGAACCTGAAATTTCTAAAATTTCAACAAATAAAGCATTCATTAAACATCAAATCAGAAGTGGCGAAACTCTCGCTCAAATTGCTGATGATTACAATGTTTCTTTAGAATCCATCAGACAACTGAATAATCTGACTGATAAAAACAATATTCAATCAGGACAGACTTTAAAAATTCCTACAACAAAGAAGAATGCCCTATTAGCTCAAAAAGAAGAAGCTAAGCAAAAAGCTGCAACTTCTCAGAAAAAATTATCACATAAAGTTAAAAAAGGCGAAACTCTCGGCTCAATAGCTGGAAGATATGGCGTTACTGAAGCTGAAATTAAAAAATGGAATCCTAAAGCTGTAGTTGGAAAAAAAGTTTTAGCAGGAACAAAACTTTCTATTTTTGAAGATTCACCATCCGTTGGTGGAGCTGTTTCATCTGGCAAAAAAGTAAACAAAGTTCCTAAAACTTATATTGCAAAAAAAGGCGAATCATTGAAACAAATTGCTTCAAAATTTGGAGTTACAACTGAATCAATCAAAAAACGCAACAAAGGAATTTCAGCAAATCCTAAAAAAGGAACAAAGATTAAATTGCAATAAATTACTCTTTTTTCTCTTTGGCTGTTATTTGTAATTGCTTAAAAAGAGAGAAATCGTGTGATAAATCAATAATATTTCTAAGCGCTCCCTGAGAGTTTTCCAAATAAACTTCCTCGAAGCGCTTTTTTGTTGCTTCGTCGCAAAATTCATAATATCCAATCAGGAGATTTTTAAAACTTTCAAGAGATTTTTTTAGCTCTTGATATAAATTATCCATACTGTCAGAAAATTGGGAACTTTTTCTGATTGTAGAATCAAGATAATGCACGGAAGTACCAGTAAAAACAAGTGATTGCAATTCTTCGAATCCATTATGATTTGAAGATATTTCTAATAATATTGCTAAATCTGAAGGTTTTCTTAATTTATTTTCGCTGATTTCTTGCAAAAAAGAAATGATATTTTGGGTTTCGGTAGATATATTCATAATTAATAATTTTCAAAATTCAATAAGAAGAAAAATTAATAAAAAAATTGGAAAAATGTTAAATATTGGTGATATAATTTTTATTTATTTATACCGTTTATCATACAAAAAAATAGTAATTTGCTAATAACAATAAATATAATTTTAAA
>CAIWET010000175.1 GCA_903911805.1 uncultured Ignavibacteria bacterium
GTCAGTATTCCTAATACAAATGCAAATACACCAGGATTTGATTTCTGAAACTTTTCCGACTTACAATTTTTTATTATTTCATTATTGATTGTATAATAGGGATTAGATTTAATATTTATCATAGATTCATTTAATTTTTTATTCTTTTCCTGTTCTTTTTTTCTATTATCTCTTTTAATCTTTAATTCCAAAAGCCTTTGTTCTTCTGATAAACCAATCATTTTCTTCATCTCTTCTAAGGGCTCAAAATTTACAACAAATTGCCGTCTATCATTTATTGGTGGGTTGTAATAACTGTGTTTATTTTCTGGTAAGTTTTTCCAATTTTGGAATTGTGTAATAGTCTTTGGTTTTTCTCCAAACATTGTTATTTGACCTTCTCTATCAACATATAAGATTAGTTCAAGGTCTAATAACTTTTTTATAGATTTTTCAATTTGAGAATAACTTAAACCAGTAAGTTCGGTTAGATATGAATATTCTTTAGAAAAGAATTCTAATTGAAGATTGAATTCTAATATTATAAGATAAATAATATATTCAGATAATGTTAAATTATCTCTTATGTCTTCATATTTAAACAAACTGATTCTTAAATCAGTAAATGATTTTTCTCTCTCAACATATATTCCGTAAAACTCTTCGGTTTCTCCTGGAACTTCAATATCAGTATCTTCAAAAGTATTAATTAATTTATGTATTTTAATTAGTTCTGCAAAACTGACTTCTGGTAAACTTTTTCCCATTTTAAAACCTAAACTATATTGACAAATACAAAAAAACAAAATAACTCAAATATCAACAGATGAACAAAGAAATTATCTAAAATCATCATAATTTCTTATTTTTATGCTTCATGTCTTCCGAGAGTGAGAGTAGGTGAGTGATTTAGAAGTTCTAAAATTATTCGTATGTATTTCGTATGTAGAGGCAAATTTTTATAACTGATTTAAACAAAAAAAGACACTCGTAAGTGTCTTATATTTCAAGTAAGTGCCCGAAACAGGACTTGAACCTGCACCTCACTGAAGAGACTACAACCTGAAAGAAGTATATTTTATCAATATATTAGACAATATTAGCCTAAATATTAGTATTTCTAAACAAATATTAGATATTTGAGTAAACTTTACTGATTATTTGCACTTATTAATACTGTATTTTTAATAAAAACGTTACTAAAACGTTACTAAATTTTTTAATATGAGTAATTGTATATGAAGCAAGTTATAGATTTAGCAGAGTCACTTAAAAAGTTAAATTTTCATAAAAGCATTAAAGTTAGAGCAAAGAAAAGTGATGGTCAAACACGTTGGAGTTTATACTTAGATTTTATTTCAAATAATAAAAGAGTAACATTTTTTCCTAAACTTTACTTCGTAGGTACAAAAGAATTCATCAAGAATGATAAGAAAAGCTTAGATTTAATTGTTGCTATAAGAGATGAGAAAGAATTACAGTTATTAAATAGCGAACATGGCTTTGAATTGAAGAACTCTAAAGTTAAAGTTAACTTTATTACATATTTTGAAAATATTGTTTTACAAAAAACAGATAGACCGAATTACAATGGTTCATTACAGCAATTTAAATTATTTGCTGGTAATAACATACAATTTGAACAAATAAATGAAGCTTTTTGCGACAAATTTAGAAAATATTTACTGAACGATGCTTATTTAATTGGTCATTTTAAAAA
>CAIWET010000176.1 GCA_903911805.1 uncultured Ignavibacteria bacterium
ATACAATAATGATTATCTTTGAAAAACTGAAATAATTAGAAATTAATTATGTTCACAAAATATTTGTAATTGATTATAAATATATAAACAAAATATAGAAAAAAAAATGGTATTTTTATAATTAGTGTAATTTGAAAATTAGAGTTTTATGGAACGAGAAAAAGAAATTTTAGAAGAATTAAATGCCTTGAAGTTGAAAAATCAACTTTTATCTGAGCAATTAAAACAAGCAAGATTATTAAATGAAAATAATTTTCAAGTAAATTCTTACCAAAATTTTAATATATCATTAGAGGATTTAAAAGTATTTGTTGATTATTTTGAAGAAATTGTTATTATAAAAGATTATACCGGTAGATGGCTTTTTATAAACAAAGCAGCGAGTTATATATTTAATTTTAGTTATAATGATTGGTTCGGTAAAACAAATATTCAACTCTCTGAAGAATTTCCTGATTTTAATACTTTTTTGTTAAGTTGCAATTCAAGTGATAAAGAAGCTTGGAAGCAAAAGGAAGTTATAATAGTTGAAGAAATAACTAATACTAAAAAACATAAAGAAAAATCTTTTAGAATGACGAAAACTCCAGTTTTCGATTCATTTGGCAATCCAAAATACTTACTGGTAATGGGAAAAGATATTTCCGGAATTAATAATAATGAGTTATTAGGCAAGATTCAGTTTAATATTGCTAATAGTGTAGTAACAGCTACTAAATTAAATGAGTTATATCAAATTGTCGAAAGAGAACTTTCACAAGTATTTGATACAACAAATATGTATATAGCTAATTATAACGAAACTACAAATCTTTTAAAAATTGAATATGAACAGAATACCATCAATGACGATATTACAGAATGGAAAGCAGATAAATCTTTATCAGGTTACTGTATTAAAAGCAGGAAGTCAGTATTACTAGATAAAAATGATATTGCCAAATTGCACGAAAAAGGTGAAATTGATTATATAGGTGAACCTGCTGATTGTTGGCTTGGAGTTCCATTGATTAAAGAAACTAAAGTTATTGGTATAATTGTGTTCCAAAGTTATAACAATCTTGATGAATATTCTCATTATCACGTTTCGATGTTAGAAAATATAGCCAATCAAATTGTTATATACTTAAGACATAAACATCTTGAAGAAACAGTTAGAATGTTATCTAAAGCAACTGAAGAAAGTCCAATTAGTGTTATTATTACTGATCCAGAAGGAAAAATCGAATATATAAATAAGAAATTTATAGAATTGACCGAATATCAATTTGAAGATATAATTGGTATTAAGCCAGATTATTTAAATAGTAATATTCTTAAAGATGAGTATTTTAATAAATTATGGCAAATTATTAAAAAAGGTGAAGATTGGTATGGAGAAATTTGTAGTAGGACAAAAAGTGGCGAGTTGATTTGGGAAAATGTTTGGATTTATAGAATCGTTAATGAAAAAAATGAAATTATTCATTTTGTTTCTGTAAAAGAAAATATTACTGATTTAAAAAAATTATTAGTTGATTTATCGCATGCAAAAGAAATTGCAGAAGAAAATGACCAATTAAAATCAGCATTTTTATCAAATATGAGTCACGAAATCAGAACTCCAATGAATGCAATTATTGGTTTTTCGAGTTTACTTGACGACGAAACACTCACTTCTGAAGACCGAAAAGAATTTATTAGAATCATAAATAAAAAAGGAAATGATTTATTAAATCTTATAAACGATATTCTAGACTTATCAAAATTAGAATCAAATCAATTAAATCTTTATTTCTCTGAGAATATTATCAATCCATTATTCTATGATTTATTGAAATTATTTAATAATTTGATTGAAAGTACTTCACTTAATGATATGATAGGAAATAAAAAACACTTATCAATCAAAATAGGCAAAACTTTAACAGATTCTGTGACATTTAATACCGATTTTACAAGAATCAATCAAATATTAACAAACTTGATTAGCAATGCAATAAAGTTTACTGAAGATGGTGAAATAGAATTCGGATGCTATCCAGAGAATGAAAATTATCTCTTATTTTATGTTAAGGATAGTGGAATTGGGATATCGAAAGATAAACAAGAATTAATTTTTGAAAGATTCCAACAAGCTGATTCGAATTTCCGAACAAGAAAGTATGGAGGAACTGGATTAGGTTTGTCAATTGCAAAAGGATTAGTAGAACTTTTAGGCGGGAAATTATGGGTTGAATCTGAAGTAAATGTAGGTTCAACATTTTATTTCGATATACCAGTTATTTTCAATTATAAAAATGAAGTTGTAAATAACATTATAGAAGAAGAAGAAGTTGATGAAACTTTGGATATTTTGGTTGTTGAAGATGAAAGTTCTAATTATTTGTTAGTTGAGAGTATATTAAAGAGAAACTTTACTGCAAAAATAAAGCACGCTTGGAACGGTGCTGAAGCAGTAGAAATGGTTAAAGCAAAAAGGGATTATTCATTAATATTAATGGATATAAAAATGCCAATAATGAATGGATTTGAAGCACTTGCGGCAATAAGGCTTGATAATAAACAAGTTCCAATTGTAGCTATAACAGCTTATGCAATGAACGAAGAAAAGGATAAAATTACTGATGCTGGATTTAATGGCTATTTATCTAAACCATTCAAAACTGTAGATTTAGTTAATGTTGTTGGTAGAATCATTAAAAATAAAAATTTGATGATATAAATTTGAATTTAAAAAACAAAAAAGAGGGATATTTTTAAGTATCCCTTTTTTTATTTTTTTTGCCCTAGGATAGGCATTATATTCTCATTTTATTGGAACAGTCTTAAGAATGCCTGAGGATTCTGATTAGCCTGTGTCAAAGAAATTAATGATGCTTGCTGTAAGAACTGAGATTTAACTAAAGATAACTGTTCTGTAGCAACGTCTGCATCTTCGATTCTTGAAATAGCAGCGTTATAATTAGTAACCTGAGATTTCAATAAATCTGATTGAGAATTTAATCTAACTTGAATACCACCAAGATACGAAGCAACTTTGTTTACGTTATCCAATGAATCTGAAAGACTAGTTAAAGTAGTTGCAATATTAGCGTTTGAGAAAACACCTAAATTACTGCTGCTAACTTCGTTTAAGCTTTGCAAATTGAATCCAGTAACACCTGCAAACATATTTGTATTTCCACCAGGAGCGTTAGCTGCTGAGGTAGCATTTAAGTTGAAATTTTGACTTGAAACATTGAAATCTGCATTTGAAGTTGTCAAATCAATACCAATTGTTAGTAATGTATTATTTGCATAATAACCTACTGTCCAATCACCTGAAAAACCACCTTGAAGAAGTTGTTTCCCACCGAAAACTGTAGAATCTACTGCGAATTGGATTTGCTGTGCCAATCTAAAAGCACCTTTTGCTAATGCAACTTTTTCATCTGTACCTAAAGCACCAGAGGAAGCTGTTGCAGCTGAGTCTTTAATTTGAGTTAAAAGACTGTTTACTGTATCAAGAGCATCTTGAGTAATTGAAGTAACTGTACTTGCATCACCAACGGAATTCATTGCTGATTTCAAAGCACCATTACGAGCTTGCAACGATCTTGATGTGATATAGCCCGCTACGTCGTCAGCGGCTGAGTTAATTCTCTTGCCAGTAGATAATCTAAGTTGGCGAAGAGCGATGTCATTACCAGCACCTTGTAATGCATTATATGCATTTTCTGCTGGTGTATTAGTGCGAATGCGGGATCCACCCGATATTGCAGTTGGCATAAAACCTCCATGTTTTGAAAACTATTCTCATTTTGGGCATCCTGCCTATTATCTGTTTGTTTCCTACATTAGCAATTTTCGGCATAGGAAAGCAAAACTTTAGAAAATATTATTATTTTTTTTCAGGTAAGAAATAATCAATATAATCTTCCTCTTCAATAGATATGTTGCCAAGTTTCAACTTGCTTGATTCGTGTGGTTTAATTATAAGAAATTCAGAATTTTCTACTTTTGTAGTGCCATACTTAACTGTATCACAATTATATGTGATTAAAAATCTATTACCAGTATTTCTGATATGAAGTCTTCCTTTGGTCTTTTGAATTAATTTAATTGAATCAACTTTAGTTATTAAATTATTGTTTTCAAACAATTCAGTACTTGAAGTATTAAGATTAAGCATAAGATTTGGATGCTCTTTGAATTTATCAATTGCAGTCTTGAAATAAAAATCTGCACCTGTTCCTTCCAATAACTCAATTGTCATATCAAAATTTTGCTCTGTTAATGGAATTTTGCGTACTGCAATCACTCCACCACTGCTGATAATTATTGATTGATCAATTCTGACATCAACACTGTCTATGTTTTGCATAATAAAACCATCAATTGGAGCTTCGTTGCTGTGTCTGATAAGAAATCTATCAGGTGTACATCCCAGAGATAGCAGCATTAAAAATATTATAATATTATTTGTTTTCATAATTACCTTTCAAAAAAAATAAATTAATATATTATTTCGAATAAATCAAGAAATACTTTCTAATTTTATCAAATGTACCAAAACTTTAAGTTCGGACATCTTAATATCACCAACACTTTTTTCGGATAATTGCTTAAGATTTTTAGCAGAAGAATAATTCATTAGAATTTTTACTTTAGAATAATAATTCATAAAAGCTTGTTTTTCCATAATAAAATTGACATTCTTATCCATCATCTCAATAATAGAATTCGCAATTTCACCTTCGCTCTTACCAATATTAGCAGCAATATATTGGATATTTCGTCCTCTATCGAATAAATCCTTAATCGCGCGCTCATTCTCAGTAATTTTAATGATTTTAACATCAGGAACTTTCTTCTTAGGTTTATTATGCACAGTATCGATAATCGCATCAATAAACTTCTCGCCAAATCTATTAATAAAAATTACACCTAATCCCTGAACTGTTTTTAGCTCATTTAAATTTTCAGGAGCTGATCTAGCAAGCTTCTTTAAAGTTGCAGTAGAAATAATTGCTCTTGGAACCACAGATTCCATATCAGCAATTTCTTCACGAAGAGAATTTAATTTCTGATAAATTTTCTCCGACATATCTTTACTATGCCTCATTTCTACTTTTTCAGAAACAAAATTTTTGGGAAGAACCTTAATTAAAGAAACACCTTTCGCAGTAATATCAATAGTTTGATATTGGTCATTTGACTTGGTCAAATATCCATTAATCATAGCCCCGCCAATTTCAGAACCAATTTCACCTTTAGCAATTTCTTTTAATGAACCATAAAGAGGATTTTTTGATAGATCAATTTTAGAAACATAAGCAGATTTTTTACCCATTAATGTTTCAGTCAGTCTATTAATGCCAACTTTAATATCCAGAGAATAAACTAATTCTAAAATTCTATTTAAAATGAAATCATTTTTAGGATTCCTAGCTTTTAGCTCTTTTTTGGGAGCATCGCAAGAACTACAAATTGCACACTTACCTTCATATTCATCATCAGAAAAATAATCAAGAATAAAATTTCTTTTACAATCAAGAGAATCGATATATTGCTTCACCTTCTTAAATTTTTCGAAAGCAAATTTTTTCCTTTTATAAAACTCATCAAAATCAATAGGAAGATGCTCAAAATCCATTCTTTCCATTGCTAATACTATTCCTTTGGGAGTAGCAGGAGGAATAAAATTAAGCAATCTAGCATTCTCAAAAGCCTTAATTGCCTTTTTGATTTCTTCCCAATTTAAGAAATATTTCTGCATAAAATAATTCATATCCAGCGAAGCGTGACGATAAAAAGCTTCAGAATTAATACATCTCAAAAGTGGATCAAGAACTTTTTTGCGATCATCAGTAGTATTCTCGAAATATTCTTTAATACGCTCCATAGAAGTAGTAAACTTAATATAAGCAGGACCTTCGGTGGCACCCTTGCGAATAACCCCATATCGCTCAAATAAATTCAAGATTGAATGAACTGCAGAAACTTTAAGACCGGCAATATTACCAAGTTGCGACTCATCAAGAATAATAGGGTCATAAGGCTTTTGCCCAATTTTTGCAGAATGAACATCATAGATAGTTTCATAAAGAGCTTCTATATCATCCTTTTCAGGATAAGTAGAATTAATAAAAAACTCCTGCAAGAAAATATCCGATGGATGAAACAAAATATAACAATTCGCAGGCATTCCATCACGACCAGCTCTGCCAGCCTCTTGATAATAAGCCTCAAGAGTTTGAGTCATATCAAGATGAATCACATTACGAACATCAGGCTTGTCGATACCCATACCGAAAGCATTAGTAGCAAGTATAATTTTTTGCTTACCAGAAATAAAATCATCCTGATTCTTCTTCCTGATTGGGTCAGCTAAACCAGCGTGATAAATAGTATTTGCAAAACTATTAGCAGAAAGCATAGAAGAATACTCTTCCACTTTTTTACGAGTACCACAATAAATAATAGTGGAGCCATTACTCTGCTTTTTAAGAATTTTAGAAAGCTCTTCAAACTTATCCTGAACGTGAATAGTGCGATAACTCAAATTAGCCCTGTCAAAACCACGAATAAACCTCTGAGCATCATTAATCTTGAGCTTTTGGATTATATCATCCTGCACCTCAGGAGTAGCAGTAGCAGTCAGAGCAATCGTTTTAACGTGAGGAATAAAACTTCTGATTCGACCAATTTCCAAATAAGAAGGACGGAAATCGTGACCCCATTCAGAAATACAATGAGCTTCGTCCACAGCCAAAAAAGAAACATTCAATTGAGGTAAAATCTCTTGAAAACGAGGACTATCAAGGCGCTCGGGAGCAATAAAGAGTAACTTATACTTGTTATTAAGTGCAGCATCCAAAGTGAAGTTAAACTCAGACATTGATTGCGAACTATTCAAAAAAGCAGCTGGAATATTACGTTTATTTAGAGAATCAACTTGATCTTTCATAAGAGCAATCAAAGGAGAAACAACAAGGGCAGTCCCCTGAAAAAGCAAAGATGTAAGCTGATAACAAAGCGATTTGCCGCCACCGGTAGGCATAACCACAAGCGTATCATTACCTTCAATCAAACTTTGAATGATTTCCTGCTGAGCATTCCTGAAAGAATCGAAGCCAAAATATTTATATAAAAGTTCAGATAAATTCATTAAATAAATTCAAAATAAGTAAAACTGAAAATTAAGAAAAAAACACGAGAAAAGCCGTAATAATTTTGATAATCCAAAAAAAAATGTTAATTTTGTAACCTATTAGAAAAGATAGATCGGCGTGTAGCGCAGCCCGGGTTAGCGCACTACTTTGGGGTAGTAGGGGTCGCAAGTTCGAATCTTGTCACGCCGACATATATTCTACCGGAACTGAATTGAATACAAACTATGAGAGGATTACAAAAATTGCATAAGGTGATCAATGACCGATTGGTGACCACTGTTTTTGGGCTTCAAAAAAATGTTAATAATACGAAAATGATATTGCCCCAGCACAATCCACAATAGGAAAAGAGAGGATATTTAATTATTTTCGTATATAATTATTTATAAAAAAGGGCAAAAACAATGGGAAAACAGAAGAAAAGAGTCTTTGACAAGTTTTGTTATTTAATAACAAATAGTGTTTTGTTTTTAAAATTCAAATTACAGTAATGGCATTTGATTTTAAAAAGTCAGAAAATTTATCACGAAATAATACAAATACATCTGAGCAAATTAGATTTATAAATTGATGAATAATTATAATTAATGAATAGGAAACTATTGATTTTTCAGTAGTTTCCATTATTGTATTATCTTTGTCCCTCAACAGAATAGTGCCTATTTCTTCCTTGCTCTATACATACTATCCATTTACAACATTCTCGTTTTGTCCCTTCTCAATGTTCCGAACGTCATATAAATACTAGTTATTTTCGTATTTGTCTCCGAAAAGTCCCTTTTTTCTATTTAGTATACTTTTCTATCAA
The DNA here is from genome assembly GCA_903911805.1 of uncultured Ignavibacteria bacterium. Classification (GTDB taxonomy): domain Bacteria; phylum Bacteroidota; class Ignavibacteria; order Kapaibacteriales; family UBA2268; genus CAIWET01. The sequence goes on from CAIWET010000176.1 coordinate 7,945, forward strand.
TGCAAATAATTCAGCTTTTTTTAACGGTTTTGATATATAATCCGAACAACCTAATGCCAGAATTTCATCTCGCTCAGAACTAAAGGCATAAGCTGTTTGTGCAATTATCGGTAAATCAGGTCTTAGCTCCTTGATTATTTTAGTAGCTTCTATCCCATTCATAACAGGCATTTTAATATCCATTAGAATTAAATTTATATCAGGATTGTTTTTGACAATTTCAACTGCCAATTTCCCATTCTCAGCGCGTATCAAGGTACTGTCTGAATTAGATAATAGCTTTTTTACATATTGAAAACTTGTCCAATCGTCTTCAGCCATTAAAATCTTTATTTTTTCTTTGATTATTGGAATTTTAGTTTCATTTTCTGGAAAAGAATCAATCATTGTAATTGGTTTAAACGGAATTGTGAAGAAGAAGGTTGTACCTTTATTCACTTCAGATTCAAACCATATTTTGCCATCCAATAATTCTACAAGTCCTTTACAAATTGACAAACCTAATCCAGTTCCCTCGTATCCTCTGGAAATAGACAGATTTGCCTGTGCAAACCTTACAAATATTCTGCTTTTAGACTCATCTGGAATTCCAACTCCAGTATCTTTAACATAAAATTCAATTTCTGTGTTCTTTATAGAATAACCAAATTCTACCTTACCTTCTGTTGTAAATTTTAAAGCATTACTTATGAGATTTGATAGGATTTGGTTCAATTTCAATTCATCAGATTCAATAAACAAATTCGAATTTTTCGAAGGATTATTATAATCTAATATCACTCCCTTGATTGAAGCAATGTTATAGAAAAAAGTATATAAACTTGAAATAAAGGAATTTAATGGGAATGGTTTATTTATAACTTCAATTTGTCCTGTTTCAATTTTTGAAATATCGAGAATATTGCCGACTGTTTCCATCAGTCTTAAGCCACTATTTTGAATAACCCCTGTAAATTCTTTAATTTCTTCTTTTGATAAGTCATCAGCCTGAAGTAAATTTGAGAAGCCTAAAATACCATTAAGAGGTGTACGGATCTCATGAGACATATTCTGAAGGAATGCAGTCTTAAGTTTTTCACTTTCTTCGGCTTTTTCTTTCGCATTTATCGTGCTTGTTTCAGCATTCTTTCTTCTTACAATATTCCAAACATTTTCAGCAAATATGGACAAAAATTCAGCATCAATTTTATCGTAATCAACTTTTTTATTTCCCACTCCATAAAGAGCTAATACTTGATTTTCAACAATAACTGGAACCGTTAAGCCCCTTGTTAATGCTACATGACCTTCGGGCAAACCTTTTTTGTGGGATAAACTTGGATAATCATTGTGGATAACAGGTATTTTTTGATAAAAACAATCTACCCAAACACCAGCATTGCTAATAGAGTAATGCTTATCAAGGGTGGGAACATCACACATTTCCATTGTTTTAGCCGACCATGCTTGTAATGAAATAGTTTCCTGATCATCGTTCACAAAATGGAAAAATCCTATTTCGCTATCTGTTAACTGAATACTCAATTCAATTGAATACTTCAAAATCTCTTCAATTGTTAAATGTTCAGACTTTTCATATATTTCGAGCGTAATATCATTGAGATATTTATGTTTTTTCTCATTTGAAATATCTGATTTCACAGCAACATAATTTAATATTTCTTCTTTTTCATTTTTAATAGGTGTAATTATTGACTTTTCCCAATAAAGTTCACCATTCTTTTTGCGATTACAAATTTCGCCTTCCCATGTATTGCCCAATTTAATGGTGTCCCACATTTCTTTATAGAAGTCATCTGTATGAATACCTGATTTTAAAACTTTCGAGTTTTTCCCCAAATATTCATCTTTTGAATAGCCTGTTAATTCAGTAAAATAGGGGTTGGCAAATTCAATATTGCCATCTAAATCTGTAATTACAATAGAAGCTTTGGAGTAATTTATTGCAGTATATAGTTTTGTTAAAATTGCTTCGTTCTGTTTGTGCTCGGTAATGTTTTTTATTAATCCGATAAAATAATCAACTATTCCATCCTTTTTTCTTATCACAGCTACGGACATTTCAACATATACAATTTTTCCAAATTTACTAACATATCTTTTGTCTATTTTGTAATTATCCAATTCGCCGGAAAGCACTTTATTGAAATAAAACACATCCAAATCAATATCATCGGGGTGTGTTAATTCAATCCACGTCTTTTGCATCAATTCTTCTTTAGGATATTCTAAAAATTCACAAAGAAAATCATTTACATCAATGATACCTTTCGTAGGGGAGGTAATTGCCATTCCCAATAATCCTAACTGAAAATAGTTTCGAAATCTTTTTTCATTTTCTTCGGCTATATCTTTTGCTACAATAAGCTCATGAAGAGTTTTTTTGCTTTCGGTAATATCTTCGGAAATACCTAAAAGGTACTCTGGTTTTCCATTGGCATCAAAAAGAGTTACTTTTTTTGTATGAAGCGTGCGTGTTTCATTGTATCGGGTCTTTATAGATTCCTCAGGGATATCTACAACTTCACTACTACCGAGAACAGCTTTGTCTTTTTGTGTAAAAAAGTCAGCTTGCTCCTTTGGAAAAAGATCATAATCATTCTTTCCAATCAGACTGCCTCTTGTATAACCAATTAATTCTTCACCAGCCTTGTTAAACCTGACGAATCTGAGTTCTTTTGCATCCTTGACGAAAATCATGTTGGGTATATTTTCTATCATTGTATCCATAAGACCATTTACCTGTCTAAGCTCATCTTCTGTGTTTTTACGTTTGGTAATATCGTGATAATTTCCTAATAGTCCACAAATATCAGGATCATGCAATAAATTAACAATTGTTATATTTATCCAACAATAACTATCATCCTTTTTTCGATAGCGTAACTCTAAACTTCCCGAAGCATTAGGTTCGCTACTAATAGAACTGATAAAGTTTTGCCCATTGAGTAAATCGTCAGGATGAACATTATCCCAAGTGCTTTTACCAACAAGCTCTTCAGGTTTCCATCCGAAGCATTTCTCAATATTTGAACTTTTATATTTATTTATTCCGTTTTTGTCAATAATTACAACAACATCGCCAATATTTGAAACCATTTTTCTTTGTATAGCTTCATTTTTATGCAAAGCTTCAAAAGCATGTATTCTATTTAATTCTGCAGCAATACGATCTGAAAAAATACTAAATAGGTTACCTAAAATATCAGGGTTATCCAATGGTTTTGAATGCAATGCTACCATTAATCCAATAGGTTCTTGATTTTTATTATAAAGGCGAGATCCCAAATAACTGTCTATTCCCATTTGTTGCAATAAATAGTCTTTAGGATATTTTTGTTGAATTCCTGAGGGATATAGACAAGTATCATTTTCTATTACATCACTGCAAGGGGTTTCGGAAAGACTATAAAGCATTTCACCCATAGCCTCATCTAAAGCAAAACCACCTAGCACACGAACTGATTCTTTATCATCAGTTAATTCTCCTACATATACATAGTCTATTCCCATTTCTGTGGCAATGTGTTTCGATGCTGCTTCAAAAAATTCCTTTCCAGATAACCCTGCAAAATTAGTTGCTATTGAGCTTAATGCTCTTTCAGCAAATTTGCGCTCTGTTATGTCCCTAATAAAAACAATAAACCATCCTTCATTCTCAGCCCTATATTGAATACTTACTTCAACATCATATATTGTACCATCTTTTTTGATATGTTGAGATAGGAAGCGGTCTTCACCAAGTTCAAATATCTTCTTTGCACGAGCTGCTGAAACTTCAGGTGTTTCAATTGCCTCAACATCTGAAACATTCATCTTAAGCAATTCTTCTCGACTGTATCTACTCATCTTGCAATAAGCGTCATTAACTTCAAGAAAATTTAATTTAGTATCTGTGAGCCAGAAACCGTCCATTGCTGTCTGAAGAATGGTTTTGTGTCGTTTTTCTCTTTCTTTTAGGGTTTTATCCATCCGTATTCGTTCAATAAACAACCCTACTTGATTAGCGAACATTTCTACAAAAACTTTATTACGGAGAGTTGTACCTTTGGAGAATATCAAAGTAAAATCACCGATTAATTTATTGTTTTTAGTGACTTTTACTATATCAACTTCTCCTATGCGAAATGTAGTTTCGATTATTTTAGAAACAGTTTGAGGAATTACATTATTTGTCAACTCTTGCAAAGAATCGAAATGCGTAATAGTTTGATTTTTTATTTTTTCTAATCGAACAGGATCATGTTTCCATCTTTTGTTAATAATCTCAAAACCTAAAATAGAGGTCGCTTTAAAAACCATTTCGTTTATGCCCGAAATGGCTACAGAAGTAAAATCTATACCATTATCATCAAAAACATTAAAGACAGCATATTTGGCTCCTGATATTTCCGAAATAGTCTGAGCTATTTTTTCATAATCAAAGTTTTCCGGGCTTTTTTCAATAAATTCATTTGCTGAGAATAGAATTTTTTGTGAAATATTTTCAATTTCTGACAATGACTCATGAGTTCGATTCAGGTCATTATTTTTAATTAAATGAGATATTTTCAGAGACTCAAGTTCTTTTACTTTTTTTTCTAGCTCTTCATAGGTTTGCTTCATAACGAGGCTCCATTTGTTTTCTTAGTTAATGTGAAAGAAAATGTACTACCTTTGCCAACTTCACTCTCCACCCAGATTTTACCTTTATGTTTCTCAATAAATTCTTTGCTGAGGATTAAACCCAAACCAGTGCTTGATTCTCCTTCAGTTCCTATTTGAGATACATTTTCATCAAGTTTGAATAATTTAGAAATTGTTTCACTAGTCATTCCTATTCCGCTGTCTTTGACATATATTATAATAGAACCTTCTGAAGCTCTAATTGATGATCCTATCTCAACACTTCCACCTCTTGATGTAAATTTTATGGCATTAGAGATTAGATTTCTTAAAATTGTGTTTAGCATTTGAACATCAGCTGTAACTATGATATCATCATGAATATTATTTACAAATTCAATTTCTTTATTTTTTGCTACTTCTGACTGAACTTCTAAAATTTGATTAACAATATTTTGCAAAAAACAATTTTCAGGATGAAACTTAGTTAAACCTCTATGAATTCTTGACCATTCAAGAAGATTCTCGAGCAGTTTATACAGATTTGTAGCGGAAGAAAGCATACTTTTTGAAAATTGATGCACTTCTTCCATTGACAATTCCTGAATTTCTTCAACCATTATTCTTGTTAAACCAAGAAATCCATTGAAAGGACTTTTTAAATCATGTGCAATTATTGAAAAGAATTTATCTTTTTCTGAATTTATTTTTTCAAGCTTTTCTTTTGTTTCTGATAATTCATCTATTAAAATATTTTTTTGGAATAAATTGGATTCAATTATTTCTTTAGATTCTTGTATTTGAATTATTAACTTATGTTCCTCTTCTTCAGCAAGCTTGCGATTAGTAATATCTCTATTACTAATGCGACGACCAAGATAGTTATTGTTGTCATCAAAAACAGGTCTACATAAATGACCTATATAAGCAATAGTACCATCCTTCTTAACAATTCTAAAATCAATTTCCTCAATTTTGTGCTGTTGGTCAAATGAGTGAATATTTTCCAAATGCGAATCAACTAAATTAAAATCCTCATAATAAATAATATTTTTTAAAAGATTTTTGTCAGAAATAAACTCTTCTGGTTTATATCCGCTCATTCTTTCAGATGATGGTGACATATATAATAATTCTCCATCTATACCTTCCCAATATTCCCAATCATAAGTATAATCGGCAACAGTACGGAATTTCAGTTCACTTTTTTTCAGTGCTTGTTCGATCTTTTTACGCTCCGTAATGTCTCTTGCAGCTGCGAACACACCAACGATTGAGCCGTTGATATCTTTATATACAGATGCGTTGTAAAGAACAGAAATAATCATCCCATTCTTATGTTTTATTTCAAGAGGATAATCAATTACGTACCCAACCTTGAAAACCTGCTCGTAACCTTCTTTAGCTAATTGAGGTATAGAAAAATAACTCGAGAAATCAGTACCTATAATATCCAGTCTCGAGTAACCAGTAACATTCTCGGTAGCAACATTTACATCTGAAATAAAACCATTATGATCAATTGTTACAAGTGGATCAAGACTGGCTTCCAATAAGCTTCTATTATATATTTCTGCATTGCGATGCATTTCTTCAACTAATTTTCGTTCAGTTATATCAACCAGAGATACTATATTCTTTTTGTCATCAAGTTGAGCTATAGACAAGTGTAGTGATCTTGGTTCTTTATTTTTCTTAAAAATTCTAATATCATATTTGTTGGGAGGATCATTAGGATTGACGATTCTTCGCTTATTGTATTCCATCATAATTTTTAAATCTTCAGGATGAATCATCTGTACCCATTTCATTGAAAGCAATTCTTCTTTTGAATAACCACTTATTATACTTGCTTCTTGGTTCACCAATGAGATTGATGTGTCATTCTCAATCACTATTAGTGCTGATGAATTATTTTCAAAAAGGGTTCTAAAATACTCTTCATTTTGTTTTAATGCTTCTTCAACTTTCTTTCTTTCACTTATGTCCTGAATAGTACCGAAAACAATATTTTTATCAGCATCATATTCTGCAATGGAATGAATATCAATTATTTGATTATCAGATTCTCTTAGAATTTTGAATTCAACATCATAATTATCATCAGAATTAATTAAATCAAAAAGTGTTTGGTTTAACTTAGGTCTATATTCTGGAAGAACCATTTTTTGTATTAGCTCAAGAGGGTTTTCATTTTCTTCAAGACCATATATAGTCCTTGCTCCATCAGAAGAAGTTATTAAATTATCATTTAATTGTAGGTTCCAATTTCCAAATTTACCAACTTCCTCAGCTTTTCTAAGGGTCTTTTCATGATTTTTTGATTCTGTAATATCGAGATGCTGAATTACAGCATTTATTACTTTACCATTAGCATCTAAAATAGGTGATATATTTACATCTAAAATTAGCTTTGTGGTTTTGCTAAGTTCAAGTTCATTGAGTGCAGAAGTATCATAAGATATTTCAAAGCGAACAGTGTTACCGTTTTCGAAAACATCATTAACAAGTTGCAAAAGTCCCTGTTCTTCAATAAGTTTATCTTTGAAAATATTATACTTACCTACTACTTCGTCATTATTTATCTTTAGAATATCACGGCAGGCTTGATTCATACGAATCAAAGTTCCATTTTCATCAGAAACCCAAAGCGAAGTAGGGCTGTTTTCAATAATACTATCAAGAAATTTCTGGGAAATGTGGAGTTTTTCGTCAATGAGCTTAAGTTCTGTAATATCTTGTATAATTCCAGTTAGAAATTCTGGCTTTCCATACTTGTCAAATTCAAGCTTACCTTGTTCTAAATGAACAAAACGAATTGAGCCATCTGGTAATAAAATACGATTATCTAATGAAGTAAATATTCCATTTTTTTTCTTATCATCTGATTGGATAAAATTATTAACCAATTCAATCATTATTCCTGAAAAGGATTCATTTTTGATTCCAAAAATATTATATATTTCTTCAGACAAATCAATTTGATTAGTTTTGATGTTCCAAGTCCAACTTCCAATGTGAGCTATACTTTGTGCATTCTTGAGATTTGTCTCGCTCTTTTTGAGTTCATTGGTCAATTCTTCTGCAATTTGTTTTGCACGCAATTTCGTATTTAATAATGCCAGAGTTAGGACATAAAGAAGTAAACTAATTATTGTTCCATTTATTAAAGCTAACCAAACCTTTGAATTAAGTATTTTTATATTGTTTTTTGGTTGAGAAAAATGTAAAGTCCATTCTTTTCCGTTAAATTCTATTGGGAGATTTAACACTCTTTCATCTGTAAAATCAGATTTTGTAGTGTTATTATTTTGACTATCAAACATTAGTGAATCAGGTGAAGTGCTGTTATTATCAAATAACTTAAGTCTAATTCCACCATTTGAAATTGAATCCCTATCACCAAGAATTCCTTCCATTAAATCATTCATCCTATAAGGACTATATACCCATCCAATCATAGCGGAGCGACGTTCTTCCACTGTATTAGTAGGACTATTTTTTTTGTAAACTGGGACATAGATTAATGTACCTGCTTGTATATCCTGATTCGTTTCCTGAATCAATAATACTTTGCCGGAAATACTGGCTATATCATAATCACGAGCCCTTTCCATTGCTTTTCTTCTGACCGATTCGGAGAACATATCATATCCGAAAGCTCTAAGATTCCTTCCTGAAAATGGTTCGAGGTAAATAATTGATGTATAAATATCCCTTTCTCCATTTGGATAAATTCTATATTCAGGAAATCCTTCTTTTTGTATTTTAATTATATGCTGATTTAATTTCTCTTTAGGAATAATCAAGGAAAATCCAACTCCTTGGATTCCTGGGAGATTACGGTTTATCATTGAATGTTCAATATACTCCTTCCACTCATTACGTGAAACAAATTCAGAATTTGAAAAAAGAGGCACCATCACGTAAGAGTTGTGCATGGGAATGAAGTCTTATTTCAATTTTAGATTGGATTTCTTTACAAACTAAAGCCATGTCCTGATTTAATTCTTTTTCAACTTCATTGTTTTCAAAATTTGCAAATATAAAAGTACATAAAATGCTGATAATAAAAACTACTAATGCTTTAATATGGTTTAATGATGAATATTTCTCATTATTTCTCTGATTGTTCTGTTCAGTTTTCATAATTTTTAACTTGATTATGATAAAATTGACTTATTAATACAATTTCTTTATAATTAATTAGTACGATAATTGAATCATTTTAATATTTTTG
>CAIWET010000177.1 GCA_903911805.1 uncultured Ignavibacteria bacterium
ATTATAAAAAATATATAGTTTTAACATCTCTAATATTAATAGCTATTATTACAAGATTTATACCACATTTACCTAATGTTTCTCCAATTATGGCTATTGCGTTATTTGGTGGTTTTTATTTTGATGATAAAAGATTATCTTATTTGATTCCTTTAGCTATTATGTTTATTTCTGACCTGTTTTTAGGTTTACATTCTTCTATGGTAACAGTATATTTAAGTGTTATGATAGGTGTTTATGTGGGTTCTAGAGCAAAGAATAATAATCCAATGAGAATAGCTGGAGCATCATTATTAAATTCTGTTATTTTCTTCTTATTGACAAATTTTTCAGTTTGGCTTTTTGATGGAATTTATACATTAAATTTAGTAGGATTGACTGATTGTTATGTAATGGCAATTCCTTTCTTTCGAAATGCAGTAATTGGCGATTTAGTTTATACAACTGCGTTATTTGGAATTTATAGTTTAGCTGGAAAATTTGTTCCAAAGTTTTCTTTAAACTAAAAAATTCTTAAAAAAATCATAAAAGCGATTAAATTTGATTTAATATCATTATTTAATCGCTTTTAATATATATATACCACTTGGATTTGTTTCGAATGTAAATTCTTTCTTTAATTTTTCATATTTCCAAACTTCTTGATTAACTTTGTTACCCAATTTTCTTTCTATCCTCTCAGGTTTACCATAAAGAATATATATCTTCCCACGTTCTGTTTTAGCTCCGTCTTTTTCATTGATAGTTTGATAATTGACAAATGCTTCATCTACCCTATTAAAATATGAAAACATTTTTTCATTATATGAAGTGTTTGGAGTTGGGTCTTGGCTTTTCCAATAATTCAATATATTAGTAAATACCTTTTGTTTTGAACCTGAAGTTATATTTTTAAATTCCGTATCATTTAAAATATAATACATAATTTCAGAAGCATATATAGGCTCAGTGAGAGATTTTGGCAAGTCATCACAAACAATTTTAATATTATAGATGGAATTATTTTGACTTAAATTTAATTTATAATTTCCTGGAAACATATTTTTATCAAGTCTTATTTTCTTTAATTCTAAACCAAATTTATTCAAAGATTCAGAATTTAATTCATTATTAATAATACTACCAAAATTAATTGGATCATCAGATTTTTTCAGGTTTAAAGGTTTTACTTTTCCATTGAGATTAAAAGAATCTAGCCATTTATAATCATCTTGATTTTCAGGATAAGTCATATTATAATTTAAGTCAGTAATTCGCTTATCAGATAAAAATATCAGATAAGAATTTTCGTAATTAAAGGATGAACTAGAATCATTAATAAATGGAATTGTATTACCAATATAATCTTCATAAACATTTAAATATTTAAATGAATTAGAATAATCGATTGTTTTTAAATCCAATCTATTAATTTTTTTACTTTTTAACTTCTCATAAGAGTTATCATTTAAATCGGCAATAACTGTATAAAAATCCTTTTTCAATGTAATTTTAATATAATTATTCTTAAAGCTATTTTTTGCCTTGGTTTCATCGAAATTGTTGCAAATAAGAGTATCTTTAATTGTTA
>CAIWET010000178.1 GCA_903911805.1 uncultured Ignavibacteria bacterium
TAGATTTATTTGCTCAATCTGAAGATGCAGATAGAATTATTCCATTGCTTGATAAATTAAAATCAAATCAGAAAGAAGATACAAACAAAGTAAAAATATTCAGTGAATTAGCATTTGAATTTGCATTTAATAATCCTAATGATGGTATAATTTATGCCCAATCAGGAATTGAACTTGCAAAAAAACTAGATTTTGATTTTGGTTTATCAACTTGCTTAAATAATTTAGGCAATTGCTATTATGGAATGTCTGATTTTGACAAATCAAAAGATTGTTTTGAAAAAGCACTTATCATTAATGAGAAAATTAATGATAAAAAGGGAATTTCAATAAGTTATACCAACCTTGGAAATGTATATTTCTCTCAATCCTTTTATCATAAATCACTAGAGTATTTTTTCAAATCTTTAAAAATTGATGAAGAATTGAATATCAAGTTTGATATTGCAAATGACCTCGGAAATATTGGCAATGTATATCTTTTTCAGCAAGATTATTCGACAGCAAATACATATTTCCAGAAAGTTTTATCAATTGCTTTAGAATTAAAATCTAATTCTTTAATAGCTAATACTTATGGCAATATTGGCAATATTTATTTTGAAAAAGCAAGTTATGATTCATCATTAATCTTTTTTATGAAATCCTTGGATTATGCAAAAAAGTCGGATTATGAATTTTCAATAGCAAACACTTATGGTAATATTGGAATGATTTACCTAAAAACAAATCAATATGAAAAGAGTTATTACAATCTAAATCAAGCATTATTACTACAAAAGAAACTAAATAATTCTTTAGGAATTATGATCAATATAGGCAACACTGGCACTTTACTTTATAATATTTCTAAAGACGAAAAGTTTATAAGAGAGAATAATTACAAACCTTTAAAATTAAAAAATAAAACAGAATATTTAAATCAATCTATTAGATTATTAGATTCAGCAATTAAGATTGGTGAAAAATTACAAGCAACAAAAGAACTGATTGAATGGTATGAAAGTATTTCTAAATCATACCAAGAGCTAAATAATTGGAAAAATGCCTTTTATTTTATTAATAAGTCAAAAAATCTTCACGACTCAATTTTTAGCCAGGATAACAAAAACAGAATTGCAAGATTAGAATCAATCAGAGAAAATGAACTATTAGTAAAACAAACTGAATATCAGAAATTGCTAAGTACATATTATATAAGTTTAATAGTTTTATTAATTGTAATTGCATTCATTATCTTTCAATTTTGGAGAAAAAAGAACAAAGACAATAAAGTTCTCAATGAAAAAAATAATCAGATTGAAGATGCAAATTTAGAACTAGAGCAACTAAATGAGGATTTGATGAATAGAGAGCAACAATTAAAAGAATTAAATGCAACCAAAGATAAATTCTTTTCGATTATTGCACACGATATAAAAAACCCATTAACCGCACTAATCACTGGCTCGGAATTGCTATTTACATATTACGATAGATTCGACGACAATGACCGATTAAAAAATATTGGAAAATTGTCAGAATCCTCAAGATTTTTATTGAAACTACTTGATAATCTACTTCAATGGGCAAGATCTCAAACAGATAGTATAAACTTCTACCCAGTACTAAATTCATTAAGCGACGTTATAAATGATAATTTAGAATTATTAAAATTGAATTTAAATGATAAAAATATTGAAGTATCATTTGTAAATGGTATTGATGAAATGTTCATTTTTGATAGAAATATGATAAGTACAGTTGTTAGAAATTTATTAAGTAATGCTGTAAAATTTACTCCAAATGGTGGGAAAATTGAGATCACTACTGGCCTTACAACAGTTAATAATCAATATTTCTTCACTATTAAAGATAATGGCGTTGGCATTCCAAAAGAAAATATCGAGAATTTATTTAAAATTGACCAATCAATTTCAACTTCTGGAACTAATAACGAAAAAGGTACTGGACTAGGTCTAATCATCTGCAATGAGTTCGTAAGTAAACACTCTGGAGAAATTAAAATTACAAGTGAAATTGATAAAGGTAGTACCTTTGAAATAATTTTGCCAAAAATAAATGGTTCTTTCTAATAA
>CAIWET010000179.1 GCA_903911805.1 uncultured Ignavibacteria bacterium
AACCATTCGTGTAAATGAATGTAATCTTCAGGTTTTCCACCAAACTTTTTTGCGGAACTTTTTGAGTGTATATTAGGGTGTGCCATATTTTAATTTTTAGTTTAATATAAATATATATCACACGTGCAATAATTCATTTTTTTACACGTGTAAATATTAAATATTTATGGAGGGAAAATGGCAACTAAATTAACACTTACTATTGATAAATCAATAATCGATAGTGCAAAAGTTTATGCAAAAGAGAACGGAAGAAGCTTATCTGAAATTGTTGGTAATTTTTTAAAATTGGTTTCTAAAGATATTGATAAAAATAATGGTATGGAAAACAATTCAAAACATGAATTAATTAAATCATTAAGAGGGTCTTTGCAAGGGCCTGAAATTGGCAAGGATGATGAAGTATTATTAGAAATGTTATCAAAAAAATATGAAAATTAATAGAGTATTATTTGATTCTGATGTTTTAATTGATTTTTTATCGAATAGAATACCTTATGCAGAACACATTGAGAAAATTCTATTGAAATGTGGTGATAATTTATTCCAGGGATTTATTACTCCTGTTATAATTAGTAATATTTATTACATAATGAGAAAAAATGAAAAACACGAGAAGGTTATTGATAAATTAAAACTTTTAATTGAAATAATTGATGTAATTAATATTGATAAAGAAGTAATCATCAAATCCTTTAATTCTAAATTTTCTGATTTCGAAGACGCCTTACAAAATTACTCAGCCGAATTGAATCAGATTGATATTATAGTGACAAGGAATTTCAAAGATTATAAAAATAGCAATCTTGTAATTTTGACTCCTCTAGAGTTAATTTCTTATTTGTAAAAAAGGAAATATAACCACACCATAACAAATTAAAATATAAATTTAGAGACTAATGTATTGATATAATATTTTTATTAATTCAATGATAAAATAATATTTAGATCATATTGTCATTTTTTATTTAAAATTTGGAGAAATAAATTGAAAAAATTACTTATAATATCAATATTTACAGTTTTAACCTTTATGAATTTAAAAGCTGAGGAAAGTAAATTTATTGAAGTAACTGTAACCGATACGGTTTATTTAAATGCTATTGAATATTCTTATTCATTAAGTTTCGGAGAAACTACATCTTTTCTTGGTATGAAATTCTCAGCTGATGATAATTCGGGTGCTGAGCAAAATACTGATTTTAGTGAAATTATTCCGATTTTAGAAAGTACAAAATTTCCTTACTCAATTGATAGCGTTAGAGATTATAACATTACAAAAAATAAACTACCCATTGAGATCATAGTAAAAGTTAAATCTGAAAATGATTTGAAAAAGCTCTATTCTTTATTCAATTCAATAAACGGTATTTACGGAAAAGTAAAAGAAGTTAAATATGAGCCAATTTCTAATTATTATGAAAGTATATATACTAATCTATATACAAAAGCATTTAAAAAAGCAGAAATTATTGCAAAAACATCAAAAAATTCTGTATCACATTTAACTTCCGCTACTGATGTTATTCAAGATGGGGATGTTTTTTCTAATACATATAAACAAATAATGAAAGAAATGCCAATTTTAGGATTAGGCGAACAAGAAATCACTAAGAAGAAAGAAATTGTGAAAATGGTATTTAAATTTTCTCTTTAGGATTGAATATTATGAAAACTATACAATTAGAAAACGATATAAGCTTACTTTGCTTAAAAGCAAAATCATTTCCTGAGGGAATTCAAGAGGCATACGACGAATTACACATTGTGATAAAAAATGAAGGTCCAAGAAAATACTTTGGAATATCTAGACCTAACGGCGATGAAATAGAATATTATGCTGCAGTTGAAAGCTTTGATCATATAGAAAGCGAAAAATTTGGTTTACCAATTATCACGATAAAAAGCGGAAATTACTTGTTTGAAGAAGTATTAAATTATATGTCAAACATTAAAGAAATTGGTAGAATATTTAGCGAAATGATTTCCAACCCAAACATTGACCCAAAAGGTTATTGCGTAGAAGTTTACATTACTGATAAAGATGTTCAATGTATGGTTAGATTAAACGATTAAATGAAAAAAAATTCAGTTGTGAAAAATGGAGTATTTCAAAATGAGCATCGATTTGGGTTAATTAGATCTTAAAATCAAATTTTTATAAAGCATAAATATTTTTAAAAGGAAATAAATGGAATTATGTATCAATAATTGGTTAAAAATATTTAAATATTTAAATTGTCTTATATAAATAAAAAAATATGGAGAAAATATGAATGCATTATCTT
>CAIWET010000180.1 GCA_903911805.1 uncultured Ignavibacteria bacterium
AGTAATAAAAATATTTTTGCATTTTAAATTTTTACATAAAGAATATAATATTAAAAAATAATAGTAAGATTAAGGAGAAAATATGTTTTGGACACCGGAATTGGCAAAGTATTTGGAAGACGCACCTTGGCCAGCAACACGCGAAGAATTATATGATTATGCCAGCAGATCGGGATGCCCTCAGCAAATATTAGATAATATAGCCGAGCTTGAAGATAATGATGAATTGATTGAGAGCATCGAGGATTTATGGCCTGAATATGAAGATATCACTAATGAAGAGTATTTCTATAACGACGACGAAGAAGAGCAGTATTTCTAAAATAGATAACCAATTATTGATTTTATAAAAAAAGGAGATTTCGGTCTCCTTTTTTTGTTTTTTATAATCTTCTTTTTATCCTACTAATAAACATTCTAATCGAAAGCCAATGCTTTAAAGCTATCAAAAGTTTATGAACTCGAGAAACTCTAATCTTTTCTTTGAAAACATTGAAATCATTGAGTTCTATTTTTTCGAGCAGACGATAGTATATAGCGTCCATAATTTCTGCGGGGAATACAGTTGCTCTTTCATCAGGATGGAGCGCCTGACGGGCTTTATGGAAGTATTCTCGTACTCTTTGAGCTTGGTAACCCATCAATGCGATAAATCTCTCGTCATAAACTTCATTAAAGAGGTCATCAACCGTATAATTGAATTTTTTGAGGTCATCCAAAGGAAGGTAAACATATCCTCGATCTTTGTCAACTTTAACATCTCGCATAATATTTGTCAATTGCAAAGCATAGCCGAGATTAATAGCGTAATTTTTTGTTTCTTCGTATTTATAGCCGAATATTTCGATACTCATTAACCCTACAACGCTTGCAACGCCATAACAGTAATCTTTAAGCTCGTCAATATTTTTATATCTGTCTTGGAGTAAATCTCTTCTAACTCCATCAATTAGAGTGATGAAGTATTGTTTGGGGATATTAAATCGGGAGACTAAATCAATCAAAGGTTCAAGAATTTCATTTTTTTCAGCACCTGAATAAATATTATGAATAATATTTTCCCAGAATTTTAATCTTTTCTTTTTGATTTCTTGAGCATCAGAGCCATTTTCAGGATTATCTACAATATCATCCATATACGCACAAAATGAATATATGGTGTTAATGCCACGTCTTTCGTCTTGTGGCAATAGGGCAAAAGCATATCGAAAATTGGACTGAACCACTTCTGGTGGTTCTTGATTTTCGAACATAGCTAACTCTAATTGAGATATTGCTTCCATAAACTTTAGATTCTGATTTCTATTTGAGCTGATTTAATTAGAAAAGAGATTTAATTAAAATTCCTATATAATCTGATTTGGTCAATTTTGGACGTAAATTAATTACGCTATCGCCGAGCTGTTCAGTCTTTCGTAGAATTTCCATACCGCCCAACCAAGTGATTTTTATTTCCTTTTTTATCCTAAATCCTATTAGTAAATTGTGTAAATTTTCTCCTCTATAAAACAGCTCTCTCGTTATTGAATAAACTTCACCTAAACACAATATAAAATTAGCATTTATTTTCTTAACTAACAAGTTTTCTTTTGAAATTTCGTATTTTTTTAAAATAAAATTTGGAATATAAATTCTGCCACGCGTTAAATCTATTGAAATATCCTGCCAAAAGTTAGCTAATTGCAAGGCAGTGCAAATATTATCCGAAAGCTCAGCATTTTTTTCATTATAATTGCCAGTAATTCTCAAAACTAATTCTCCAATTGGGTTTGCTGAATTACTGCAATATTTAAAAACATCTTCCCAAGTTTCTGGTTGGATAAAAATACTATCTGCTATAAATGCATCAATCAATCTTTTGAATAAAGTTGGTGGCAAGTTTTTAATTTCAATGCTGGATTTTAGAGCAATGAAAACAGGATTTGTAGATATTGCTCCATTTATATGTTTTATCAAATTATTATAAATATCATTTAATAATACAATTTTTTCTTCTGAGCTCAATCCAAGGTCTTCGTCGGCAATATCGTCAGCAATTCTCGAAAAAGCATAAACTGAATAAAAATGAGCTCTATCAGATTTTTCGATTAATATAGAGCCTACAGGAAAGTTTTCATAATGAGTGGTGGCAAGAGATTTGCAAAAATTGTTAGCCTCATTTATAGAAGAAGCCGAATATGTTTCCGGCTCCAACTTAGTAAGATTAATCAATTCTATTTTGCTGAATTTCATTCTTTATATCCCACAATAAACCAATCATTATTGATTTTGAGAGTAGTAAATTTAATAGTGTTTATATAATCATATTCCATTGTAACTGCATAAGAATCAGGTTGAAGCGAATCAGATGCAATCGAAGTAATTGGCTTTTTATTAAATTTATTTTTCAATCTTGACATTTCGGAATAAAGATCATATTTATCTTGAGCAAGTATTTTATTGCCATTTGGCTCAGCCATAATACGAGAAGCTGCAGAAATATTATTGCTGTCGAGTTCTGCTTTAAAAAGATAAACTACTCCTATGGGTGATTGTTGGTTTATATCAATTACTGGATCTGCTTTTTTACCGATTGTTACCACTTCGCACCCCCCGATGGCAATCATTATTAGCAGAATTATTAGTATTTTCATATTTCCTAAAAAACTATTTCTTTAATTCGAAAAATTCTAATGACAAATTTAATAAATTTTCTAGAGCTGTGGAAGTATTTTTCATTGGATGATCAATTCCAAAAGTATGCCCTGTTCGCGGAACCGTATCAATTCTTGTTAATTCTTTATTTGAATTTTCAATTAATATTTCAGTTTCCTTTTTCTGAATTGTTGCATCTTGTGCAGCATTAATTATCTGAAGAGGAATTACAAGGCTTTTGATGATATTTTCAATATCGAAATTTTTATAATTTTTTTCCAAATCATTTAAATAATCCACATTCATTTTAAGAACTTGACCTGTTTTTTGATTTGGGAATTCAGCAAATCCATATCGTTTCCAAAGCACTTTTTGTCTTTCGGTATATCTCATAAAAGTGCCAATGGAAGCCCAAATGGAAACTTTTTTTACAAAAACACTACTTGAAGCACAAACAAGAGAAAAACCGCCGCCCATAGAATGACCAGCAAGATAAATATCACCATTCCAATGTTCAATAGATTTTTTATCAAGTCCATCATGTATAAAATTGCTAATCAGGCAGTCTAAGTCTTCTTTTGCCTGGCTTAATGTGAACTGGCAAAATTCATCGACATCTATCATTAAATCAAGACCAGATTTTTTCCCATTAGACGAATAATTAAAAACTACGCTAATTGCATTATGTTCGGCAAAATATTCGCCAACATAGGGAAGAAATCCCCAATCCTTAAATCCTTTAAACCCATGAGAGATTATTATAAGAGGTTTTTTCTTATGATTTTCATTATATCGAATATTTCCATTAATGATTTTTTTATTAGTGGATTTTATTTCAAAATAGTTATCTATCATCTTTTTTCTATCATTTTAAC
>CAIWET010000181.1 GCA_903911805.1 uncultured Ignavibacteria bacterium
GTATGAAAAATGCTTTACTAATTTTGATTTTCTTATTAAATATAAATTCTGTTTTTTCGCAAGACACCTGGACTGAGCAAAAAACCAATTTTCCTGGTTGGTTAAAATCAATAAGTTTTCCAACCAATATTGTTGGATATGCTGTTGGTTCGGCTGGATATATTCTAAAAACTACAGATGGTGGTTCCACTTGGGCAGCAAGTTATTTAAAAGATAATCCAAATCTATATTCAGTACATTTTGTTAGTACAACAACAGGATTTGTTGTTTCCGAAGGAGTAAATAACAGAGCTAATGTATATAAAACTACTGATGGTGGTCTAACTTGGGCAATTAAAGCTTACGCAGATTCTTCACTTTTCTATAAAATTAAGTTTGCATCAACAGGAAGTGGATATTTGCTTGGAGCTACTCCTTGGGGACCAATTTTAGGAAAGACCACTGACCAAGGCGAAACCTGGACAAGTGATGCAATAAGTTCAACTCAACCTCTAGGAATTGATTTTGATGGAAACAATTTGAATGGATGGTATGTTGGAGTAAAAGGAATTATTTATAAAAGCATTTCTGGAGGCACTAATTGGAGTTTACAAATTTCTCAAACTTTGGAAAATTTAGAAAGTGTTCAAGTTGTTACTCCAACATTGGTTTTTGTTGTTGGTGAAAAAGGAACTGTTTTAAAAACTACGAATGGTGGCTCCGTTTGGACTCAATTACCTACAATATTTACTGAAGATTTATATGATTTACATTTTATTAACGATAAAGTTGGATGGGTAGTTGGTGGTACAGCTACAGGCAAAGGAAAGATTTTCAAAACCTCCGATGGTGGCGCAACTTGGGTAAATCAATATACTAATGATAGTACAAATTATTTCTTTGCAATGTCATATTATAATGATAATACAGGCTGGGCAGCTGGAGATAATGGAGTTATTGTTAAATACACATCCTCCCCTACTCACAGTGTAACTGCTGCAGCACTTAGCAATTCCAAATATTGCAAAGGTTCAGCAATAACTATTCCGTTCGTTATAACAGGGAAATTTAACACTGGTAATAAATTCATTTTGCAATTATCTGATGAAAAAGGTGATTTTTCTAAACCAATAATTTTGGGTTCATTAGATCAAACTACATCAGGCAGCATTTTGGGCTTTATTCCAGACACAATTAAATCAAGCATAGGATTATCATATAAAGTTAGAGTAGTTAGCACTGACCCAGTAGTAACAGGTAGTGCAAGCCCCAATTTAATTGGTATTTATTCGTATCCAGAAGTATTTAAAATTTCTGGTGGAGGCGAATATTGCGAAGGAGATCAAAAAGCAAATTTTTATTTTAGTGGTTCCGATTCAACAATGCAATATCAAGTTTTTATAAATGGATTAGATGCTGGTACATTTAAAACAACTGGAGGTTCTAACATAGCATTACCTGCTAAAAGATCTGGTGTTTATAAAATTGTGGCAATAAATCCAAACAATCCATCTTGCAAATCATATATGCTTGATTCTGCAATCTTTATTATTAAGCCATTACCAGAAAAACCTTTAATTTCATATAATAATGGAATTTTGAGCTCAAGTTCAGATAAAGGAAACCAATGGTATTTTAATGGATTAAAATTGAATGATTCAATTAATCAAACAATGAATACTACTGTTCCAGGAATGTATTCATTAGTTGTAACTTTAGATGGGTGTGGTAGTGATACTGCATTTTACAAAGTAGTAATCAATGATATAAATGAAAATGAATTAAGTGAATTGATTTCTCCAAATCCTGCAAGTGATTACATTTCGATTTCTCTTTCTGCATTGAATGATTTCATTCAGAGCGGAGATAAAAATCAGGTTAAAATATATAATGTTCTTGGAGTTGAATTTACTCCACCAGTAACCAAGGATGGGATTATCAAGATTGATATTTCCAATTTTCCAGAGGGCATTTATTTAATAAAAATTGGAAATAGATTCGAGAAATTTGTGAAGATGTAGTATGATAAATTAATCGTTCTCGACAAACCCCACCCAATCCGTCGACAAGCTCAGGAACCTATCCTTCCCTTGAAGGGAGGGACTTGAAGAATTGGAAGAAATATAACATTAATGAGATTTAAAATAATATCTTAACTTAATGATTTTACTATATTTTTTCCCCTCCTTCTGTAAGGAGGGGTCACTGAATTCTTTTTCAGTGGGGGTGGTTATCTTTTTCAACCCTAAAAGAATTAATCGTTCTCGACAAACCCCACCCTAAATCCCTCCCCTTGAAGGGAGGGACTTGAAGAATTGGAAAAAATATCAAATTAATGATTTTACTATATTTTTCCCCCTCCTTCTGTAAGGAGGGGTCACTGAATTCTTTTTCAGTGGGGGTGGTTATCTTCAAAAAAAAAAAAAAGCGATTTCATTTTTTGTGAAATCGCTCTTTAATTATAATTTGATTGAAATTATGCTACTGTAACTTCATCGCAAAGATAAACATCTTGAATTAAATTCAATAATTTAACTCCGTCAGCCATTGGTCTTTGGAAAGCTTTTCTACCTGAGATTAAGCCCATTCCACCAGCTCTTTTGTTAACTACTGCAGTCATTGCTGCATCAGCAAAGTCGTGGCTTCCAGAAGCTCCACCTGAATTAATCAAACCAATTTTACCCATATAGCAGTTTGCAACTTGATAACGAGTTAAATCAATTGGATGGTCGCTTGATAATTCTGTATAAACGCGATTGTCAATTTTACCATAACTAGAATTATCCAAATTTAATGCTTTATATCCACCATTATTTTCTGGTAATTTTTGTTTGATAATGTCTGCTTGGATTGTTACACCTAAGTGGTTTGCCTGACCGGTTAAATCTGTTGATACGTGGTAATCTTTGTCAGTTTTGAAACCAGGATTTCTTAAATAGCACCATAAAATAGTTGCCATACCTAATTCGTGAGCATAAGCAAATGCTTCTGATACTTCAACAATTTGTCTTGTTGCTTCGTCTGAGCCAAAATAAATAGTTGCTCCAACAGCTGCAGCACCCATATTATAAGCTTGTTCAACGGTTCCAAACATTACTTGGTCAAATTTATTTGGGAATGTTAATAATTCGTTATGGTTGATTTTAACAATAAATGGAATGCGATGTGCATATTTTCTTGCATATAAACCTAAAACACCGTAAGTAGAAGCAACACCATTGCAACCACCTTCGATAGCCAATTTAATAATGTTTTCTGGATCGAAATACATAGGATTTTTTGCAAAGCTTGCGCCTGCTGAGTGTTCAATACCTTGATCTACAGGTAATATTGAAACATAACCAGTATTTGATAATCTACCAGTTGAATATAATCTCTGAAGATTTGCTAAAACGCGGTTGTTTCTGTCTGAATTTGAAAAAACATTTTCAATGTATTTAGGACCAGGAACAGTAATCATTTCTTTGCTTATTTTTGGATCATTAAAGCCAAGATAATATTCTGCTTTGTCAGCTAATAACTCTTGAATTTGAGTGTACATTTCGTTCTCCGAATTTTTCTTATAAAATAATAATTTTTATTAAAATTATCTTAAATTAAACGGTTTATACTCGTAAATATTTCACTTTTATTTAATTACTTTGATAAAAGCATATCTACCAAGTTTGCGTTTATAGTCATTATATTGTTCAATATCCCTTACTTCTAATTCAATTTCTAAACCTTCATATTGCTTGTGATTATTGAATTTATCAATAGAAAGAACAGTTATTTTGTCCTCTTGAGCCTTTTCTATAGCTACTGTAAACATTTGATTATAATCAGTTCCAAGCAACAGAATTTTTACAGCTTGTAGTTCTGTTCCAATTGACCAAGTAGCAGATTTAATTCTTGAACTGTCATCAATATCGCTTATATATTGGCAATCGTGTGAGTGCACTTTAATTGAATTTCTAGTAATAAGTGCTTTAATCTCCTGACCTTTTATTGGATTGCAGCATTTTGCTAAGTGTGTTTCAATATTTTTAACACCTTCAATTATTATCTTTGGTCCAATTGAGGTCGATTTTCTTTTTACAGTAGTTGCTTTGAATTTGTCTTTTTTCTCGAATGCTCCTGGATAAAGTTTTCTCAGCATCGACAAAGTCGGTTTCATTGAATTCATTCCAATTGCAGAAAAGAAGTCGTCACTAGATTTGAAACCAATTTTATTTAAATTGCTTTTGAAAATCTGGTCATCGTCAAATCCTTGAATTTTATGTTTGTGTATTTTCTTATATTTTTCCCAAAATCGTTTTCCTTCAGCTTCAATCTCAGCTTTCTCATTTTTCTTTATCCAAAGCTGAATTTTAGATTTTGCCGATTGAGAAACCACCCAATTTAACCAATCTCTCGATGGCTTTGCTGCTTTATTTGTAATAATTTCTACAACATCGCCTGATTGTAAAACAGTTTTTGTTTTTGCAAATTTTCCATTTATTCTTGCACCAGTAGCGTGAAATCCAACTTCGGTATGAACGCTGAATGCAAAATCAAGCGCTGTTGAGCCTTCGTTCAGAGTTTTTACTTCTCCTCTTGGAGTAAGAATATGAATGAAATTACGTTTAGATTCCGATTGAAGCATTTCGTCCAAAGCATTTGGATTTTCGAAGTAAATATCATTTTCCAAAAATTCTTTTAATTTGGCAATCCACGATTCATCAGCATTAATTTTTTCTTTATATGCCCAGTGAGCCGCAGAACCATATTCTGCCTCGCGATGCATCTCGTCTGTTCTAATCTGAATCTCAAATTTATCGCCTTTATTGGTGATAATTGTCGTTTGAATTGAGCGATATCCATTCGGCTTTGGGAAAGTAACCCAATCACGAAAACGTTTTTCGATTGGAACCCAATTTCTATGAACCACTCCTAAAGCTAAATAGCAATTATCAACATTTGGAGTAACTACACGCAACGCCATCAAGTCGAAAATATTATCAACAGATATTTTTTGTGCTTCCAATTTTTTGAAAATCGAATATATACGCTTAACTCTATATTGAATTTTTGCTTCAATATTATTCTTTTTAAGTAATTCTTTTAAGAAATTACTCATTTCAATTAGCTTCTTTTCCATCGCTGGGCGGCGGCGTTCAATAGCTTTATCAAGCTTTTTGAAATCTTCATTGTAAATAATTTTAAAAGCAATATCTTCCATTTGATTGTATATTTGTCTAATTCCCAAGCGGTGTGCAATTGGAGAATATAAATTCAAACATTCTGAAGCAATTTGAGTCAATTCAGCACTTATATTCTTGTCGCATTCTTTCAAGTAAACTAATCTATCGTAAAGCTTAAGAATAATGATCTTCAAATCTGAAGCTAATTCAATAAAAACATTTCTTAAGGTTTGAATACCTTTATGACCTTTTGGTAATGAAATTTTTCCAATTCTCTGAAATAATTCAATATTTCGGATAATTGAATCGCCAAAATTATCAATTATTATTTTCCTTTTAACTAAATCTTTTGTATCAACATATCTAAAATAAGCCAAAGCCAATGAATTGACGTCAAGATTAATTAATTTAATTTCTTCCAAAAGGTTGTTTGAGCTGATGATTTCTTTATCAGTCAATAACTGTGGAGAATATTTTGCTATTTTATCTTTAAATTCTTGCATTTATATATATTCAAATTAAGTGAAACGCAAAAAATAACTTTTTGTTATAAAAATGATTATACATTATTTTTTACTTGTTTTCGTTTCTCCTAAAAATTTACTTAGATGAGGATAATATGAGAATATACAGATTGCTTTTTTTGACTTTATTTTTGAGTTTAAATGTGTTTGCTCAAAATGAAAATGCTGACAGTACCCAAAAAGAAGAAGAGCCAAAAAGATTATTTATGACTTTTACTCCAAGTTTTGGTGGGACTTATACTGAAACAAGTGCACCCCCAAAACAGCAGTCAAATTTTGAATGGCTAAGTCAATTGCAATCTACAATCACTTATGAAGGAGATAGCTTTAATTTTGATTCGGATTTATTCTTGCAATACGGTCAAATTCATCCACAAGGAAAAATACCACATAAAACTCAGGATGATATTATTTTGAATTTAATGCCATCTTACAGAATATTAAATACTCCAAGCGTTAGACTTTTTTTGCAGGTGAAAGGTGAAACTGATATGGGCAAAGGTGAAATAGATACTCAAAGCACTTACTTTTTAGATCCTCTCTTTTTGACAAATTCTGTGTTTTTTGGAGAAAAGAAATACATTGTCAAAGATAAAGATGGTGGCAGATTTTTAATCACTTATGGAGCTGGATATTCTCAGCAAATGATTATTAAAAATAGATTTAAATTAGTTAGCGAAGAGGAACACTCTAGCGATCCCGAATATACTGGTGGGTTGAGTGCATTATTAAATATTGAAATCCATAAAGAGATTTTTGAGGGGTTGAATTTTAATTTTTCTTTTAAATCTCAAGCGATTGCAAAGAATAAAATTTATGGCGATTTGAAGAATTTCAGATATAGTGGAATTTTACTTTCATCAATAGAATATGGAGTAATTTCAATAAATTATACTAATAGAGTTGTTTACGATAATGATATTTCCCCATCTAGAAATCTATCTCAATCGCTAACAATGGGAATAAAATATTCATTTTAATATTCTTTAAGTTTTAATTGAAAAAATATTAGATATATAACTATTAATTCCATATTTTTCTCTAATTTTGAAATAATTTAATAAAAGTTTATTTTATTAAATTTCAATTTTAGAATTTAGGAAAATTGCAATGAAAACGTTGATTTTTATTTTTGTTTTTATCTCTTCATTAGTGAACGGACTTTCTCAAGAATTTGATTTTGGTAATGTCAAAAATCTTAAAGTGGATGACAATAGTTTTATAGTAGAATCTATTACGATTTATTCTGATAAAAATGAGAGACATTCATACACTTACGACAAAAAGGGCAACCGCACCAAAGACCTTGATGAATTATTTGTAAATGAACAATGGACAAATAATAATCTAATTGAATACTCCTACAATTCTGATGGTAAACTCCAATCCGAAACAACAGAATTTTGGGACAATACCGAATGGATAAATCTAAAAAGATTTACTTATACATATAATTCAAATGGAAGCATTTTAGTAACTAATTTTGAAACCTGGTATAATAATAATTGGGACTCCGAGTATAGAACTACAAATATATATGATTCTGGAAATTTCCTTACTTCTACTCTTACTGAAGATTGGACAGGTTCAAAATGGGTAGGAAGAAATTTATATACTTATACTTTTAATAAAAATGGTTCTAAAACCTCCAAACTTTTTGAAGTATGGGTTGGCGGGATTAAAGAAAATAGAAATAGAACGCTCTTTTATTTCGATTCTTTAAATCAACTTTCTTATTATGATTATGAAGAATGGTTGGATAGCAAATGGAAATCTGCAAACCGTCTAAATTTCACTTATGATAAAAATGGAAATAATACTATTTCTTTGAAATCTCTATGGAATGATACAACTTGGGTAAATAGCACAAGATATACATATAATTATGATTTGAATAGAAATTTAAAGTCATATTTATATGAATCATTCTCAGTTGGAAAATGGGTTACTAACTCATTATACTCATACACATATAATGCCAAGCAAAAAATGCTAACCTCTCTATATCAAGACTGGGACAATGGTGGTTTTGTTAATGTAAATCGCCAAACATATACATACAATACAGATGGAAATTTGATCTCTGGTTATAATGAAATAAATAAGGCTTGGAAATGGGCAGAAGGCTATGGAACTCTTTATTTTGATGATCCACATAATCTTGCGTCAAGTAGTTTTAGTGGAACTAAAATCGAATTAACCTGGAGAATTTATAGCGATGTTAAAGCTGATGAAAATACAAATAATTCGATAAATATATTTCCAAATCCAGCAAGTGATTATCTTGAAATATCCTTTAATTCCCACTCTATTAAGATGGGGCTTGGGGGTGTGTCCTTTGAAATCTTCAACGTCTACGGAGAAAATACCACCCCGTCAAACCTTTCAGGTTTGCCACCCCTCCTTGCTAAGGAGGGGAATTTAAAGATAGATATTTCAAATCTTCCTGCTGGAATATATTTCATTAAGATTGGCGATAATTTTCAGAAATTTGTAAAGATTTAATATTTCCGAATATTAAATAAAAAAGCACCCAAAAAGTTTTTTGTCTAACTTTTTGGGTGATGTTCACATAAGCGTCTATACAATATATTATTCCAGTATAGTTTTCAACTCCATTTATAAGATTGGATGTCAAAATGTGTATTTTACACGTTTTGACTTAGGTTGTAACTTTTTCAAAATAAAGAGTCCACCCCCTACCCCCGCCAGCGGGGGACAAATAAATAACCCTTTCTTTAAGTCCCTGTACTTTTAAAAAAAAATTATTTTATCATTTCTTCTAATTGGTCTAAATATTTATTGGCTTTATTGATTAAAGATAATATTGGTGCATCTGTGCTCATATCCACACCAGCTTTTTTCAAGATATTTATTGGAAAATCATTTCCACCTGAGGATAAAAATACTAAATATTTATCAATTGCAGGTTGTCCTTCTTTTTTAATATTCTCTACCAATGCTGTTGATGCTGCCATTGAGGTGGCATATTGATAAACATAAAAGTTATAATCAAATAAATGATGAATTCTAGCCCAAGATAATTTTTCTTCATTATCCATAATCATATCTTTGCCCCAATGTTTCATATATCCAGCACCGAATAAATCAGATAATTGCTCAGCTGATAAGATTTCGCCTTTTTCAGCTTTTTCGTGAGTAAGCATTTCAAATTCTGCAAATTGTGTTTGACGGAAAAAAGTAGTTTGAATATGGGTTAAAAACTGTTCGATTAACGCCATTTTTTCTTCTTTTGTAGTAGAATGATCAATTAAATAATCCAAAAGTAATGATTCATTAGCAGTGGAAGCAACTTCAGCTACAAAAGTTGGATAATCTCTATAATGATATGGTTGAGTTTTTTCTGTAAAGAATGAGTGCATATTATGACCAACCTCGTGAACCAAAGTAAAGAGGTCGTCTGTTGTATTATTCCAATTCAATAAAATGAATGGGTGTGGACCTGATCCTGAACTATTTGAATAAGCACCAGACCTTTTGCCTTCAGTTTCATATACGTCTATCCAACGATTTTCAAACCCTTTTTTTACACCATTGATGTATTCTTCGCCAAGTGGACTTAGTGCATCTATAACAAGCTTTACAGCTGTTTCGTAGTCATATTTCTTCTCAACTGATGGGAATAATGTAACGTAAGTATCATAAGGATGGAATTCGTCTAATTTGAGAACTCTTTTTTTAATTGCTCCCCATCTTTGTAAAGTTTTAACGTTTTCGTTAACAGCTTTAATTAAATTTGTATATACCGAAACTGGTATATTTTCAGGATAAGTTACTGATTCCAAAGCTGAAGAATAATTCCTAACTTTTGCGTTAGTAATTCTTTCTTTCACTCTTGCATTATATAATGAAGCCATTGTCCCAATTAATTGCTGATAAGGCACATAAGTTGCTTTGTAAACGTTTTTTCTGAAATTTCTATCTAATGAATAGAGACCTGATCTATATCTTCCCTGTGAAACCTGAAAATCTTTTCCTTCGGCATCTTTAATTGTTGGGAAAGGAAGTTCAGCATCATTTAAAATGCTATAAGTGTTTTCAATTGATTGAAAAACAGGTCCATAGGCAGCTAATAATTTTTCTTGTTCAACTGGCAAAGTATGATTTTTCATTCTCATTATTTTTTCAATTTTGAATTTATAATCATTCAATTTTGGTTGTTCTTTGATGAATTTTGCAAGTGTTTTCTCATCAATTGTTTGTATTTCAACGCTAATATATGAGGTTAATGAGCTAAAATCTGAGAGCAATTGCTGAGCTTTTTCATACATTTTCATAAACTCTGCATTGTTCAAATCAGTATCTTTGCCCAATGTAGTATAAAAATATAGTTTCACTATTCTTGCATCAAGATTTGCAAGGAGATTCATACAATCGAGCAATTCTTTAGAAGAACTTGAGATTTTTCCTTGGAATTTAGAGATATTGCTCATATATGCTTTCATCGAATTCATTTCGCTGCTCCAGGCATCATTAGAAAGATATACATCGCCAAGATTCCATTTATATTTATCCTGTATTTCACTTCTTTTGGGAAGGCTTTGAGAGTTTAATGTCATATTAAAAACAATTAAAAGTAAAACAAAAGTTAATTTTTTCATAAAATTCCTAAATTAATATTAATACTAATGCAAATTTAACAAAAACTAAATAATTCAAAGGAAATAAATTTTGATTAACAAAGACTAGAAATAAAAAAATGGATTTGATAAATTATATAAGCTTGTTTATAATTAAAAGTGGGAAAGATTTAATTAAAAATATTTCCCACTCAAATAATTTTATAAAAAATATTATTTCTTTATAACAATTTTCTTTATTATAAATTTATCACTTTCGCAATCTTCGATTTTTAAGAAATAAACACCA
>CAIWET010000182.1 GCA_903911805.1 uncultured Ignavibacteria bacterium
AAAAAGCGTTGAGGTTGATTACCAGGACGAAACCCTGCATGTTGATTACCTGGTAAACGCGGTTACACCTGGTTTTTTGACTTAATATTGCTACAAGACGTTAGTGGAAGAATCAAAATAAATATTATTAAAATAACTTTAAATACATTAATTCTTCCATTATAAATTATTAACTTAAGCATATCATATAAAATTAATCTTGTTCAAATAATGGTTCATCGTCAAAATCTCCAAGCAAATCCTCTCCGAGATAGTGTTTGCCTTCTATTCTATATTTATAGTCTTTATGCTGGAAATCACATCCTGTGTTTAGGTAATGATGATTATTGCATCTTTTGCAATGATTTTGCTTATAACCTTCAATAATTTGCTTTAATGTTTCTAACTTCTTAGCGGTATTAAAAGAATATAAGCCAATTCCATAATCTTCAGCTAAGCTTTTTCTTATTTGTACCCGGCTATCCTCAGGATCAATAACATATTTTCGATAAACTCTATAAGCTTTTTTGAAAAACCTTACAGCTTCATAATCATTTGATTTGCATTGATTTAAGTAACCATAACCTTCATAAATTGCAGCCAACCAGTATTTGTCATTTCTATCCAAATAAATTGCAGACTTTTCTAAATAATAGGCTGCCCATTCACAATCTTTGGCTAATAAATAAGTATAGGCTAATTTTAGATATTTTTTTCCAATATCTGTTGGTTGCTTGTCAATAGCCTTGCAAGAAGAAAAAATAGTTAAGATTACTAATATCAAAATAATTCTTTTCATTATATTTGCCATTTATTTCTTGAAAATTTCATCTTCATTGTCATCTTCATTTCCTACTTCAGCATCTTCAGTATTGGATTCTATTTTATATTTGTAAAAATCTCTTTTTGCGTCCTTTATTTTACTCTCAATTTTATCTAACTTATCATCTCCATTGCTTTCATTTAATCGTAGATCAGAATGCGAATTTATTTTCCATCCTCTATGTTTGTCATAAATAACACCATGTTCAATTTCTTCATTTTCACAGCATTCTTTGATTATCCTAATTATACATTCGCATTTGGTTTTCATACATTTTTTTGGTACATCTACCCCATATTCAGAATTTAATTTAACAGCAATTAATTCTGCGCTATTTCCAGCCTGAAAGACTAGATCTTTATAAACACAATATGCTTTCTTGAAGTATTTAATAGCATCTTTATTATTACCTAATGATTTATATAAAAACCCATAACCTTCATAAATTGCTGCCATCCAGTATTTATCACTTTTATCTATACATTTTGCGGATTTGTCTAAATAAATTTCAGCCCATTCTGACTCTTCCCATAATAGATAAGAATAAGCCAATTTTAAATACCTCTTGCCTTGCTCAGATTTGCTAATTGAATATAATGGCGATAAACTTGAGAATAATATTACAATTATTACCATTAGAAATACACTTTTTTTCATTTTTCACCTAAAAATAAAAAATTAAATTAATTTGCTTCTTGCAATAATTGAAATTCCGTTTTGCTATAAATCTTTGAAATCAAATTAGGTTTCATTTTTTTTTTAATTACTTACAATATTACTTGTAAAATTTTATCTTACTTATTTGAATTTTATTGATTTACTTGAAAATAAATGATAACAAAATTAAATTTGACGATTCCTCCAGAAAAGATAAACGATAATGAGTTTATTAAAAATTATACTGCTGAATCACTGAATGTTGATATCGTAGATATTAATTACATTGACTTTTTGAACCGCTCTTTGGACGCAAGAAATAAAAATCCAAAATTTCAATTAACGGTTGATGTTTATTTGAATGAAGACTTTATTGAAAAAGAAACAGTTTTATCCAAGTATAAATATGTTGATGATTCAAAAAAAGTAATAATTGCTGGTGCTGGTCCTGCTGGATATTTTGCAGCTCTCGAATTATTAGAATTTGGAATTAAACCTATAATTTTTGAACGTGGAAAAAACGTAAGAGACCGAAGAATTGATTTAAGAAATATTA
This sequence comes from uncultured Ignavibacteria bacterium, assembly GCA_903911805.1. Taxonomy (GTDB): domain Bacteria; phylum Bacteroidota; class Ignavibacteria; order Kapaibacteriales; family UBA2268; genus CAIWET01. Next base: position 2,016 of record CAIWET010000182.1, read on the forward strand.
TGCAAGATGGCGTTGTAAATCCTGAATCAAATTATTGCTTTGGCGAAGGTGGAGCTGGAACTTATTCAGATGGAAAATTATATACTCGCTCAAATAAAAGAGGTGATGTAAAAAAAGTTCTACGAATTCTTGTTGAACACGGCGCAAACCCTGAAATTCTAATTGATGCCCATCCTCACATTGGCTCAAATAAATTGCATAAAGTAGTCCAAAACATAAGAGAAACAATCTTAAAATTTGGTGGTGAGATTCATTTTGAATCAAAAGTTACCGATATAATTATTGAAAATCAAAAAGTCATTGGTGTAAGAATCAATAATGGAAGTGAATATTTAGGAAATAAATTGATTCTAGCTACCGGTCATTCGGCTCGAGATATTTTTTATATGCTCAACAAGAAAGAAATTTTAATAGAATCAAAGCCATTTGCAATTGGTTTCAGAATTGAGCATAGCCAAGATTTAATTAACGAAATTCAATATGGCAAGCAAAAGAAAGACTTATTACCTCCTGCACCATATAAGCTTGTTACTCAATTTAATGAGCGAGGAGTTTTCTCTTTTTGTATGTGTCCTGGTGGAGTGATTGTTCCTTCAGTTACAGCTCCAGGCGAATTAGTTGTTAATGGTATGTCCAATTCAGGAAGAAATTCAAAGCACGCAAATTCAGGAATTGTTACTACGGTGGATGAAAAGGACTTTGCGGAATTCAATGAATTTGGAGCTTTAAAAGGATTAAAATTTCAGGAAAATCTTGAAAAGAAATTCTTTACTAATGATTCACCAAACTCATTAGTAGCGCCAGCTCAAAGATTAACTGATTTTATTAACAATAAAGTGTCTAAAGATTTAATTGAAAGTTCTTATATTCCTGGCTTGATTTCGATGAATTTAAATAAGTTATTTCCAAAAAGTATTTCTGATACCTTAAAGGGTGGTCTTGTTGATTTTGGTAAAAAAATGAATAAATATGTTACTGCTGAAAGTAATGTAATTGGATTAGAAAGCAGAACTAGTTCACCGGTTAGAGTTCCAAGGGACAAAGTGACATTTATGCACTTAGGAATAAATGGACTTTACCCCTGTGGTGAAGGAGCTGGTTATGCAGGTGGAATTGTCAGTAGTGCAATTGACGGCCAAAATACAGCAAAAGCAATTGCTGAAAATTCCTAAATCTTCACTAAAACTTTTCCGATTTGTCCTCCCTGAAGTATTTTTTCTATTTCAGGGATGATGTTTTCAAGATTAACTTCTCTATGCAGTATGTCAAAGTTAGGAATCTTCCAATCATTAGCCAGATTGTGCCATAATTCCTTGCGTAATTCCATTGAGCGTGATGCAGAGTCCAAACCGACTACAACTGCACCCCTTAAAATAAATGGGAAAATATTGACATTAAGGTCTATTGAATCGACCATTCCGCAAACGCAAGCTACACCTCGGTGATCTAAAGATTTAATAATTGTTGATAAAGTATTACCGCCAACATTATCAATTGCTCCAATCCATTTTTTATCAAATAATGGTTTTGGGGATGTTATATTAACTTCATTCCGAGAAATGATTTCAGATGCACCAATGTTTTTTAAATAATCACTTTGTTCGAGCTTTCCAGTTGAGGCAGTAACTTGATAATTCAATTTATTGAGAATTGCAACAGCCATTGAGCCAACTCCACCAGTTGCACCTGTAACCAAGATTTTACCTTTGTCAGGAGTAACGTCGTGGCGAATCATTTCCCAAACGCCGATTGCTGCTGTAAAGCCTGCAGTTCCATAAATCATAGATTCCTTTAGAGTAAGATTTTTTGGAAGTGGAACAACCCAACCTGCTGGTACTTTTACATATTCTGCAAAACCGCCATTTGTATTCATTCCAAGGTCATAGCCTGTAACTAATACTTCATCACCTTCTTTAAAATCAGCAGATTTTGACTGAGCAATAATTCCTGCAGCATCAATTCCTGGAGTATGAGGATAAAATCTTGAAATTCCTTTATTTCCAGAGGCTGAAAGTGCGTCTTTATAGTTCAATGCAGAATATTTTACGTTGATTAATACTTCGTTATCGCCAATTTCTTCGATTGTTCTTTCGCCGAATGCTCTTGAAAAAGTTTTATCGGCATTTTCTGATATTATTAATATAGGTG
>CAIWET010000183.1 GCA_903911805.1 uncultured Ignavibacteria bacterium
AATTTAAATATTATTGTCAATCAAAATATTGAGATTGCTTCTGAATTTTCAAGGACTAAAGAAATTTATATTATTAATAATATAAATGACAATATATTAGTTACAGCAGATAAACCAATGATAAATACTGTTTTAAGAAATTTATTTTCAAATGCAGTTAAATTTACTCCAAACGGCGGAGAGGTTGAAATCGGGACATTCATTCAACCTTCCCAGGATTTGATAACTTCTGAAGGTTCAATAGTGATTTTTATAAGGGATTCAGGATTGGGTATGAGCAAAGAGATGATAAATAATCTTTTCAGGATAGATGCCACTCATTCTTCAATGGGAACAAATAAAGAATTAGGTACAGGTTTAGGTTTAATTCTATGTAAAGAATTTATCACTAAACACAATGGCAGAATTTGGGTGGAGAGTGAAGTAGGAGTAGGAAGTACTTTTTATTTTACATTATAGAACGTGATAATTGAAAATATAATTCTTTTATGAAGGATTAATACTTTTAAATACTATTAGGCTTTGAATAAATAAAAATAATTTCATTTTAATAATTTTTTGCTATAAGTCATTAAGAAAAGATAATAATTTAAATTACTATCTTTTCCTAATTTCATACATTAACTGAGCAAAGATATAAAACTCTTTATTCCATTTTTTTAGAAATTAATGCACTTTGAGGCGATTGACCACCATCGTTTGTGTAAACTTTTATAGAATATGTGTTTTCTTTTTCAGTATTATTATCAATAAATCTCTTTTCTGTTGTTTTGGCATATTCTACCAATTTCCCTTTGCTATCTTTTTTGTAAATAACAAATTTAGCTCCCGAATATGTTTGTGGATACTCCCAATTAATTGCAATTTTCTTATTTTCTAATGAAATTACTATATTTGAAACAACTGGTCTAATTCCTTTATCATAAGGTTTTCCATAAACTGGATGAGAATATGGTGAATATAAATTACTGTTATCAACAGCTCTCATTGTGTAATAATAGTTTTGATTGATCTTGACATTGGTGTCTATATATGACTTTTGATCGAAACTACATTTTGATAGTATTTCCCAATCTTTCGAAATATCAGTTTTGCGATAAATGATATTTTCTTTAACATCAATACTACTACTTAAAACAAATTCCAATTCAATTTGTTTATCACTTACTAAAACATTTGAGATAACAGGTTCTACCGGTGGAATTGTATCAGGTCTTACAACTGCCATTATATCCGAAAACTCAGATTGATTATAATTAAAATCTAAAGCTTTAACCCTATAATAAATTTTTGGAGTTAAGGATTGCAAGGTAACTGTATCACTAAAAATGTATTTAACACTCATAGTATCTTCTCTATCTTCTCTAAATGCTTCAGTAAATACTGAAAATTCGTGCTCTTCCCCATTTGATTTATATAATCTATAACCTTTTAAATCTTTCTCCTTGCCTAATTCTAAAGTAATAGTAACAACTCCTAAAGAATCAATAATTGCAGATTTAATTTTTGGTTTAGCAGGTGGAGTACTATCCACTAGTGCAACATATCCAGGGAGAGACGAGCTAATATTTCCTGCTGTATCAAGTGCATAAATTATATAATAATTAGGACTTCCTGGATTGAAAGAATTATCACTGAATGTTCTAACATTTTTAGGGATTAGTTCTTTATGAATAATTTTAAAATTACCTGTATCTCTATCAGAACGAGCAACAATAAATCCATTCAAATCACCAACATTGTCTGTAAACTTCCATTCAATTTTAACTTCTGTAGGATTAATATGCTTAGGCTGTATGATAATTGGACTTTCTGGAGGAGTTAAATCCCTTGGCATAGCTTCAACTTCAGCAAACATTACCTTTTCACCAAAAGCAGTATTTCCATAGAAGCGATATTTGTATTTTTTATAATTTATTAAGGAATCGTCATCGAAAGCACCATTTGATTTTCCAACAAATCCATCACCTTTTGCAGCATAAATTGGTGTATTATTAAGCTGTTTGAAAGATGTTTCACCTTCTGCTGCTCGTTCAATAAAATACCCAGAAACATCTGGTTGAGCCGACCAAGCGAAAGATAACTTTGTATCACCTGGATAAACAAAAACTTCGTTTTTATATCCATTTGGATTAACAATTGCTTTAATTGTTACTTCTCCATTTTGAATTTCATAAATTTGCGATTTTGCATTTAGAGTAACTTTATAATCGTAAGTTTTCCCTTGTTCTGCTGTTCCGTCTGTCATTCCTAAACCTAATGATTCAGCAACTTTTGCATCTTTGAGAGCAGTTAAAACAAATACAGCATAAACCATATCTTCTTTACTTTTTTGCTCATTCAATTCGTAAATTCCTTCATCTAAATTAATAGTTTTTTCTGAAACTACCTTATCAGCAAATAGAAAATCTGCAGCCATTTCCAAATTGGATTTTACCTCAGGATTATTTTCCGATAATATTAATTCTTCCCATTGTTGTTTGGATAAAGTTTTAATGTCTTTAATTTTAGTGAATTTATTACTTCCTGATTCACTTCTTTCAATAGTAAAGCCATTTTCAAGAGCTAAATTCATAATAGTTTTATTATCAGGAATCCATCTAAGTTCAACTCCTGTTGATTTATATCTTGCAACTACTGCAATCTTGCTTTTCGCAATAAATGATTGACCAAAAATCACGTTTGGCAAAAGAAAAATACTCAAAAAGCCAATTGCTGCTATTATTTTACAACTATTTTTTAACATTTTCATAATTTTATTCATATTTATTTTAGTTATTAAATTTATTAAGTATTGGTTCTGCAGCCGCACTATTTAAAATTAGTGGACCAGTTCTAAAGCTCTTGGTTTTTGATTCTGTAACATTTGCACCAGCACGTGTTTTTGCAATAGTCCATACACCTGATGACAATTCCATTAAAGTTGCAGTAACCGTAAAACGATAATCCTGATTAATCACCAAATTATTTAATGGTTCTGGTGATGGATTTGGATAATTTGGTTCTGGTGGCGGTGGAATTGAAGCAGGAATATCAATGACATTAATACTTTTAGATTTAGAAGAAACAATAGCATTTGAAGAATTTGTATTTACATTAGAAACTTTAACAGATTTAGCTAATGAAAGATTGATTGAGTTATCATTGAGAATAATATTACTCTTAATGTAATATTGATATTCACCAACATTATTAGCTTTTGATTTTATTGATTCAGTTTTCCAAGAACCATCAAGATTTTTAGATTCTAATTTTTGTGTTGTTACCATTTTAAAAGTTCTGTTTTTAATTGTTCCATCACCTTGATTCTCAGATACATCAAAAACACCATCAGGAGTCAAAGAATATTTCACATTTACTGTTTGTGTAATTGGAAAATTATATGAAGTATTTGGAGCAATATAACTTATCAATTTGTTTTTCAAATCATTGGCTTTGTCTTCTTGAGCAGCATTTGCCGTAACAACATTAGTTCCTGTACAAGGGCTTCCATAATCAAATGATCTGCTGAAATTTATATTCACCAAGTCGTCAAATATACCAACTGTTGCATTTACAGAACCATATAAATAAACTGGACTTGGGAATTCACCGTGCAACCAAGCACCAACTTTTATAGTAAATAAATTTGAACTTTTAGTATCGCAAACCTTAGGTCTATAAGTTGCTCCTGTCAATGTTGAAGTTAAATTAAAATAGAGACCAACGTCACCATAAGCACGATAGCCATTTAATCCCTGACATCCAATTTGCTCCAAAAATGCAAGGTCAATTTCTGAACCAACATTTAAATGTGCATCAAGACTCCAATCTCTGCAAAGTCCTTTTTTAAGATGCTGAGTATAATCTTTATCAAAATTAACACCCACGCCTGTAGCAATTCCTTTTCCAGTCATTGTATTATCGCCTGTTCCACCAGTGCCAGGACCAGCCATAGATGGTGAACTTCCGATTGCTGCGGCATAAGAATTTTTGAATTTCTGTGTAAATCCGTTTGGAATATCAGAACCTAAATCGTTTCCAAACATTAAATATGAATAAAGGTTTAATCCAAAAACCTTTACAGCGTTTGTATTACTTGGAGTTCCAGCTTTAAAATACCATTTATTTGTTTTGCCATTAACATTCATAACAAAACCAATTGGAGAATCAGTTGTAATCACTCCTGGTACATTAATGGTTAACGCAGCAACCATATTAAATAATTTATCTGGGAAGTTATAACTTGTTACAAATCCACCTTTAATTTTTGCTGCATTTCTTTCAGCCAAATCCGCTGCTAACCAAACATCTCCAGAAAGAGAAATCAAATCTAGACCATTTGAAGCATTAAATCCAGCCATTAATTCCAAATCTGTATTCAATGTTTTAAATTTAGGCATTGTTGCTATAGTCGCTCTAATTGCTAATCCTTTATATCCTTTATCAGGATCGAACACATAATATGGTCTTCCTGTAGATCCTGGTGCACTACTTGCAGCTTGCAATATCGGATTCATATTGTAGAAAACTCCGCCACCAAATCCATAAAAACCAACACCTGTTAAAAATGGTATTGCTTTAGGCAACATTACATCAGCACCAACTTTAAAATATCTATAAAATTGACCATTGCTCATATTATGAACACCATTATATGTTGTTGAACCGAATTGGACATCAGCTTTTATTTGAAGTGATGATAAAGCAGTAAATGAAACTGCAATATTTGCACTAAAACCATCACCAAATTTTGGATCACCACTATATAATTTTAATCCACCAACAATTTTAACTGCCGGTATATCAGCATAAACATAAGCTGAATCAAGGAAAACACCTTTAAATTGTGGTAATAATTTTTTTGCACTTTTATCAACAGCAATTGCAAAAGCTGCTCCAAAAGTTGTAGAGCCACCAATATCTTCAGTTAAGTTTGCAACAATATCAATTGTCATAGCTCCTCTGAAGAGTTCTTTTATTGAACCAACTTGTGGACCTGCAGTTAATGGTTTATATTTAAAATTCTTAATTGTAACAGGAAAGTTTGCAAGAAACTTTTGAGGACTTGCAAAACTCCAGTTTCCCAAATTGAAAGTCATTGCATCATTGCCAGTAGTAGGATTTGTTGTATAATTCAAACCAAGATTTTCAAAACTTAATTCCATTTTCAAAGGAAGACCATTGCCAAGCACAGAAAAATTCAATCCTGGGATTGGAGATGGCGAAGCACTTAAATTTGGTTTATTCCATTTCAATGTTCCATTTAATTTTACTGATAATGTTCTGTCACCAGCTGAAGCAACAAAATTAATGAATGATGTATTTAATAATGTTAATTTGCCTTTTAACACATCGGCTGTAATATCTTGTGTCGGGACAATAACGAATTGGAAGCTATTTCCACCTGGTGCTTGTAAAAATGTAGCTGTATAATCCAAACTATTCTCATTAGCAACAGAACTAAAAGGTAAAATTACTTTTCCCTTTGCTTCGCCACTTTCTAAACTACTATTGAGTATTGATAAATTAATCTCGTCAATACTTGCGCTTAGGTTTGCAACATTACCAGCTGTTAAAGTCAACACATTTAAAGCCTTAATTTTTGTTGTTAATCCCATATCATCAATAATAATATTATTTGCTGTTATAGTAACATTATTTGCTCCGGTCTTCCAAGTATCAGGAAGAGTTAGCCCAAAAGTATTAATATAAAGTCCTTTCCAGGTTTCATCTGGAAGATATGGATAATTTGCAGGGAAAATAACTTTAGTTGGATTTCTAAGCTCTGATAGATCTAATTCAATAGTATTCAATTCAAGTAAAACTCCATTAGAACCAACTATTTCACATTTTGGTAAATTGCCAGAAATTAAAATATCTTTAAGACTTGTGCCATTGCCTGAAAGCGAAGCCACAACTTTACTTGATGGATTAGGGGAAGGAATCGGTATTAGCCAATCACGTGTAAAAGCTACCTCAATACCAAGCCCAAAATCATTAACACCGCCATTTGTCCATTCAATATAGCATCCTGTTAATGGTTCACCTTTTTTAAAAGTAAAATCAATCTTATTATTAATATTTGGGATTGTAACATCCTCAACTAATTCAACTCTTCCACCTGAAAAATCAATTTGTGTTGGGTGGAAAATAAAATACTTTCCTGAAAATCCCAATTTTGTATCAACGGCTGATTTAGTAAAAGTTTTTTGTGCTAAAAAATTAACTTTTGATTCAGTTGGCTTAAAAATCATTTCGCTAATAACAATCTGATCATCTCCGCCATTAAATAAAACTCCAAAAGGCATTTTTAATGAATTATTTGGAATTACTGGCGGTGGAATATTAGATTGATATGTAATCAATGGCTTATTGGCAACATTATTTACCCACGAAACAATGTCATTTACAGTATTATTTGCCCAACCAACTACTCCATCTACTTTATTTTGGATTGAGCCAGTTGTAAGCCAAGTTGGTCCCCAAGCCTGAGCATAAGTTAGAAGCACATTAGTTGCATCTCCACCGAGTTCACCAACAATTCCACCTTCGGACAAATGTTTAGTAATTGCATTAATTCTGATTTTATCAAAAACTACAGCTACATTAACTTTTAACCATCCTACATAAGCTGTACCTTTGCCAGTTAATGTTCCATCACCATTAACTGTAATTTCAGAAACAATAACATCAAATTCGCCATTCAGGCCTGCTTTTATAGTATCTCCTGTTACGGCTGTACCATTATCAATTATAGCTACATTCTCATTATTTCCAGATTTATTAGCTTTATTAGTGTTTGAAGTATCATTATTACCTGCCCCTTGCTTACTTTTGGCATTACCACTTCCAAGTGCATTTGTATCTCCAGAATTATTTCCAGATTTATTTGTATTACCACCAAGAGTTCCTTTAGAGACAACTATATCATTGCTGAAATCATTTGATGTGCAAGAAGGACAATTAATAACAAAAGGAGTTGCATATCCATCTGGTTCCCCAACTCCATTACCATTTTCATCAATTGCTCTAACAGTCCAAATTAATTGCTGTGTCATTGTTGGCAAATCAACATCTGGAGGCCATTGAAATTGAGTAGATAAGATATTATCCTGGTCTAAAATTGGTCTATTTACTTTTAAAGCATTCGTTGGAGATTGACCAGCTAATACCTCAAACACCATTATTCGATAATTTAATATAAAATTAGGTTTTGGAGAAACAGCAGTCCATCTAAAAATAGGTCTCTGATTTTGCTTTATTGAACTTTTATCTTCTGGTTGCAATAATACTGGAGCCTGATAACTTTGCAAAACAAAACCTTTGCAAACAGGACTAGTTAATTGCTTATTAGATGCATCAAGTAAAGCAACGCAAAACTCATAACTACCTGCTGGTAACATTCCAGTTTTAATTGCAGTTTTATCCGCATTACCTGAAATTTTGACTGCTTCAATTGGCAATAAATCTTCACCAAAATATTGATTTGCTCCAGGTGGAACACTGAAAGTTTTCATAACCTCAGGTTTTGTATTTACTAAAAGCGAGCCATTTTTATTAATTTTACAATCAAATTTTACTTCTACTGGTTGAGAACCAGAATTAATGATTGTAACAATAGCTGTCTCTTTTCGGTTTGCCCAATTTGATAAATATGGATCCGGATGAGAAGTCATATTTAGCGATACCTTGAGTTGCGCATATGAAATATCGATACTCGTTAAAATCATAATTGCTATCAAAAATGATCTAGTAGCTATTCTTTTCATAATGCTCCTTTATATATTAATTATTTAAAATCGTGTTGATATAGAAAAATGAAATATGTACTCTTTAAAAGAGCTACCTTTGGAAATTGGATTACCATAATTGTAATTATTATTTCCAAAGCTTGTATTTAAAGTAATCATTTTAGTGGCTTGCCACCTAATTGCAAATTTATAAAATATTTGGTCATCAGTTGGATTTGAACCTAAAGTATTGCTTGATTTGGAAATTGTTAAAGCTGGAGCCAAAGTTTTCTTTAAGAATGAATAACTTATATTGAAACTTAATGTTCTAATGATAATTGTTTCTAATGGAAGTAAATTCTCCATATAACTTCCATAAATTCCAAATCTTAAAGGTATATTTATAAATGAATTTGAATATGTTGCAAAAACTGTTCTAGTATTATTTGAACTTTGAAGTCCTGAAATTACATTAAAATCATCGAATTTATCTAATGAAATCCCTGCTCCAATTATATTTATCATAGATGATTGTTCAATAGTCAGAGTAGGTTCGAAACTAAAAGATTGACTTACATTTTCAACTCTCAAAGTATCTACTGCTTGATTATTTCTAATACCAAAATTAGAGTAATTTGCTGATATATTTAAATATTTTGTAATTTCAGCATTCATATTGCCACTCATAATTAATTGAGTGGTCATTTCGCCCTTTGTTTCTGACAAATTATTAACTCTTTGGCCCAATGATGCATTTAAAGAAAAAGCTCCATCAAAAAGTCTTAAATTTGGAGCAATTTGAAATTCTAATCTATCAGATTGCATAAATAAATATCCTACAGGAACAAATCCAGCACCCATATATAATCCTGATAATTTAATTCCCCAATTTGTTTGTTGAAATGCTAAATCGGCATTCCCTGCAAAATCTGCTCGAGTTGAAGTACGAGTTGTTTGAATCGATGATAATGGATTTCCATCAATATTATTAATTGGAGAATCTAAATCTCGAGTAAAACTTGATACGGCTCCTTCCATATTAAAAATAAATCCATCTCCAATTTTCATATTTAAGTCGGCTGATGCTACCATTCCTTCTTCTGCACGTAATCTAACAGTATCGGCAGGTACAATAATCGATGAATCAGTTTGCAAAGGGTGAGCTGCATTTAAAGCTAATATATTATTATGAATTGATGATTTATCATCTTTGGTATATACCATATTTAATCCAATTACAGTCGCATCTGGGTTGCCAAAACTTACTCTTCCCATATACATATCTCGCCTGTAAACACCTTTGATATTTTTAGCATAATCAGGTTCGATTGCTCTTTGGGAGCTACCAGCTGATGCAGCTATTCTAAAACTTCCTGGATTTAAATCAAACCCCAAACCAAAGAGTTGTTGGTCGCCTGCAGTTAATTTTGAGAAACTTGGAGTATGACTTCCTAAACTAAATTGTGCCCAACCAATTTTTGGAGAGAAATTCAAAAGCCCAAAAGCATTTGCAGGATTTTGAAGGTATTGTGAAAACGAAGGTGTACTAATTGATGATGTTATTGTATTTGTTTCTGGAGTTGTTAACATCAAATTAAATGGTAATGATATAAAACTTCCAATTGTAATAGTAGGCGAAAATAAAAATCTATAAAGCGATGGTGGTCTTCTCCCCTTTTGAGAGCCAGTAGGAGTTGATGTAAAGTCATATAAATCAGCACTTAATGATGCTGAACCAGTTATTGAAAAAAATGGCTCAGAATCAGTAGAGTCATTTTCTTTTGAAAACGATTGCCCTGATTGGATAATCAAAACAATAAAAGAAAAAAGTAGCCCTTTTGACAGAAGTAAAAAAGTAGCATTTTTCTTCATAATTATCCTTAAATTAAATTAATAAACAAAAATAAAAGTAATATTTTCACAAAAATAATGTGAAATTTTTGTTTTCTAAAATCCTTAAGTGCAAATACAACATATCAGTTATATTTATCAACCCTAAATATAATGTTA
>CAIWET010000184.1 GCA_903911805.1 uncultured Ignavibacteria bacterium
AAAAGGTAACAGCATTAATTCAAGTAATCAATTTGAATACAGAAATATTTATGACACATTAAATACAGATGTAAAAGTTAGCTATGGTGGCTTATTTTTAGAATACATTTATAATCCACAAAAATATCTCCATTTTTCAGCAAATACAACCATCGGTATAGGTTCAACAATTTTAAAAAGCCAAGATAATAATTATTACTACGTCGATCCACCAAATTATTATTATTATGATGCAGCTCAAGCTTCATTTTTTGTTGTAGAACCTTCAGTTGCAGTTGAAATCAATGTAACTACAAATTTCAGGATAGGTGCCGAAGCAAGTTATAAGTTTATTAATGTCACCAATGAAAACGATAGTTATAAAAAAGGATATGAAATGAATAGACTTAAATATGATGGATTTTCAGCTGGTTTAGTATTTCAATTCGGATGGTTTTAAGAAAAGGGAGCTATCTGGAGCTTCCCTTATAGATAAAAAATGACCACCACGTCAAAATGCGCATGAATGCTCATTTTGCCACCCCTCCTTAAAAAAGGAGGGGCAAATAGATAGTGGAATTGAATTTGTAGAGACAGGTCTTAGACCTGTCTTTTTTATTTTTTTTCGAATGTCATGCCGCACTTGATGCGGCATCTTCGTTTTTATAAAAAACGCCCCACCCTAAATCCCTCCCCTGGAAGGGAGGGACTTGAAGAGCAAGGAATCAACAAACCAACATATAACTCAAAATAAATTTCCTTGATTTAATAAATTCTTATGGTCAAATATCTTCTTGATATGTTTCATTTCATTAATACCTGAATCGTGGAACATCATTTTAAGATATTTTTTCTTGATTTTCCCAATTCCGTGCTCTGCTGATACAGTTCCTCCAAGCTCTAATGTTTTATTTATACAATTCAAATAAAGCTCATTTGCTTTGTCAAATTCATCAGATTTTGGAAATAAATTTACATGAATATGACAATTTCCAATATGCCCAAAAACAAAGTTTTTTATACCAAATTTCTCTAATTCAGATTTGTAAAAATAATACATTTCATTGAATCTTTCGTCAGGAACAGCTGTGTCGGTTGCTATTTTATGATGGTTTTCAGCAACTGTAATTTCGAAAATTAAAGTTGGTAGTGAGTGTCGAAATTCTTTTAATCTTTCGTGTTCCTTGCTATTCATTGCAGTCCAAGTACAATCGGCAAGTGATGTATAATTATTAATTAATTCTAACCATTCTGAAATTATTTTATCTTCAAATTCCAAAATATATTCTTGCTCTAACCAAATTGCACCAATTGCATTTTCGGGTACTTGCGGATATTTTGGGCGAAGAATATTAAGGGAATTATCATCAAAATATTCAATTAATCTTGATGAAATAGAATCAATTTCTTTGTAATCTTTGCTAAATGAATTTAAAGAAATACTTCTAATATGGCTTACAAATTCCAACATTTTTTTATTATCATCAAAGAAAACTATCAAGCCAAGTAAATTCTCTGGAGTTTCTAAAAGACTTAATTTAATTTCAATAATTATTCCTAAAGTGCCTTCCGAGCCAATAAATAAATCTATTGCATCCATCCCATCTTTTAAATAATATCCAGCTGAATGTTTGATTTCCGGCATTTTTATATCTTTAAAATGAAATGCAAATTTTTTCCCTGATTCAGTAACTAAATTTATTTTATTATTAATAGTTTTATCTCTTCTAGTAATTTTTAATAAATCACCGTCAGGAAGAATAATTGTTAGGGATTCAACATAATTTCTTGAAAAACCATATTTAAATGTTCTTGCTCCTGAAGAATTATTCGAGATATTGCCACCAATCGAAGAGTTTCTTTCTGTAGGATTTGGAGGATAAAACAAATTATGAGGTTCCAAAAAATCCTCTAATTCATATAGAGTTAATGCGGGTTGTATTGTAATTGTTTTATATTCTTTGTCGAATTCAATAATTTGATTAAGTCTTTCGATTGAAATCACTGAACCACCAAAAGGTACTCTACCACCAGTTAACCCAGTACCTGCAGCAGAAATTGTAAATGATTCATTATTTGAATATAGTTCTTTTATAAGTTCTTGCAATTCATGAGAATTTTCAGGAATATATAGGATATTTGCATCTCCAATTAAATTGGAAGAATCAGTTAAATAACTTTGAAATTCGGCTTTGTCTGTTTTAATTATCATATTA
>CAIWET010000185.1 GCA_903911805.1 uncultured Ignavibacteria bacterium
TTACTAATCTTAATGCTTTTGATATTATCCAATAATATCTTTTCTGCAGAAAATTCTAAAACAATTTTTTCAAGTAAATTTCTTCTTGAAAAAAAAGGAATAGTTGATCCCTCTGGCATTACTAATAGTAAATTGTTTGATTTTTCAAATTCGAATTTCAATCAAATATCAAAATTCAATGAAATTAAAATAAAGAATTTTCCAGTATCTACTACCAAAAATACTGATATTTCTTTTACAAAAACTAGGAATATTTTCGACCAAAATACCAAATTCCTGACTGAATCAAAAAGTGGCGAGATAGTTGTTTCAGCTCCAACTTGCGAAATTTTCAAAGGAGTTGCTGATAATAATCCTAATATAAAATTGACTTTAATTTATGTTAATGAATCATTCTTTTGCTCAATCGACAATTCAAACGAAAAATTTATTATTTGCTCTAATGACAATAAAAATGATGAATTGATTTTGGTTAATGAAAAGGAATTTTTCAAAAATCAAAATTTCAATTTCGAATGTAAAAATGAAAATATTAAGCCAGTGATCGATAAAAAAATTGAAGATAGAATACAATCAAATAATTTGCTTGAATTGGAAGTTGCTGTTGAAACTGATACAGAATTTTTTAAAGCTGCAGGGTCCACTCTTCAAAAAGCACAGGCTTATGCCATTGCTCTTTTTGTAATGGTTAATTCAATTTATGAAAAAGAACTTAATATCACTTTATATATCCCTTGGTTGAAATGCTGGACTGATAGCCCTGCAGATCCATATTCGAGCAAAGGCGATCCATTTGCATTGAGAGACAAAGCTGGTCCTTATTGGAAAGCTAATCACACTGACGTTCAGAGAGATATATTTCACGTTTTAACATCAATTTCTTATGGTGGTGGTGGTTATGGATATTTAAATGCTCTTTGTGGAAACAAAGATTATGGATTTGCCTCTAGTAGTATTCAAGGACAACATAATTATCCTACATTTACTTTCAATTACGATGTTTATATAGTTGCTCACGAACTTGGACACAATTTGAATGGTCAGCATACTCACAGTTGTTATTGGGGTTATCCTCTGGATACTTGCTTGGTAGATGACGGCAAAGCAGTAGGATGCTTAAGTGCTTCTGAACAACCAAAACCAAACCCAGGTTCAATTATGAGCTATTGCGGTGGAACCAATAGTAGTGCTGGATTAGGATATCAGGTAAATATGACATTTTTGCCACAAAATCAATTTTTAATGAGAAGTACTGCCGAAGCTGCAACTTGCGTTACAGAGCCAGTTTCACCCAAAGTAGTTATTTTATCTCCAAATGGAAATGAATCTTTTGAGGCAAAAACACCAATAGAGATTAAATTCAATTCAGCAAGAATTGATAATTTGAATTTGAATTATTCAATTGATAATGGGAAATCTTGGAAAATTATCGCAGAAAATATAAAGGCAACTGATGGAAAATTTTCGTGGATAGCTCCTGATATTTGCACAAATAATTGTAAAATTATAATATCATCTACTAGTGATTCTAAAGTAGCGGATACTACAATTTTACCGATTTCAATTTATCAAAATAAACCAACTGATTTGATGGGTAAATATTATTTTGATAGCGAAATTATCAATGAAATTTGTGGAGGTTTAGCAGATCCATTACTCAATTATACTGGCATTACCAAAACTACTGATAGATTTGGTTTGAAAGATTCTGCGTTAGCCTTTGACGGAACTGGATATTTAATGATTCCAGCTGCAGATTTGACAAAATCTTCGCTATCTGTTTCATTATGGGTGAATGCGTCTGATTTATCTGATAAAAAGTTCTTTATCGGAACGAATTATGGACCAGCTCTTAATGTATTCGAAATTTACTATTGGGGCTTAATTGGTTGCACTTATTACCTCAATTCAGGATTTTGGCAAGTTTGGGGAAGTGGTGCAAACATTAATACTTGGTACCATATTGTATTTAGTTACGATGGCAATACTGCAGATGTTTACATAAATGGTAGTTTAGTTAAATCCGAAAAGAAATCTGCTAAATTAATTCCTTTTAAAACACCAATTTATATTGGTTCAAGAAAGGGTTCTGAGCCATTTAAAGGAAAAATTGATGATATCAGAATTTACACAAAAGCCCTTACTGCATTAGAAGTACAAGAAATATATACTGACAAAAGAGCCCCGCAATCACCAACTTTACTTTTACCTAAAGATAATTATTCTTCTAATTACTGGAAAATTGATTTTAGTTGGAAGTATGAAGATAATCCTTATTCATATAATTTGCAAATAGCTAAAGACAATTCATTTAGCAAAAGCTCAATGATATTTGATTCAACTCTAACAGATACAAGTTATAATTACGTAGAGCATTTAAACGTGGGTGATTATTATTGGAGAATCAAAGCTATTAATGCTTTTGGAGCAAGTCAGTGGACTACTCGTTCATTTCATATTTCCCCGCTAGATGTAGAAGATAATATACAAAATAAATATTTAATCCTTTTTCAAAGTGAGCCAAATCCTGCAACAAACAAAGTTCATATTCGATACGATTTAAATGAATCTGCAAATTGCGAAATGCTCATTTTCAATAATCAAAATGAGATTATGAATTTTAAGTTAGGGAATTTAGATTCTGGTACTCATAGCATTGATATTGATTTTAGTAAATTTCCATCTGGAATATATTTTTATTCATTAAAAACAAATTTTGGCACAAGTACAAAGAAATTGGAAATCATAAAGTAAGAAATATAAGATATTCAATATTTATATTCGTCAATAATGTATATTGAATTGAAAGGAGAAAAATAGTGATTAAAAATAAAGTAATTCATTTTTACGATATTCAAAATATTATTCAATTCGAATTTTTTGATTTTGAAATAGAAAAAAGGACAGATGATTTTATTGAAATGAAGTGTAAAATTTTTAAAAA
>CAIWET010000186.1 GCA_903911805.1 uncultured Ignavibacteria bacterium
AATTAAAAAATATTGATACTAATGATTTGCTAGGCAAACAATAATAAATTGCTTAAGTTTGAGAAAATAAGACTATAAGATTGTTTTAAAAAAGTATTTTATTCTATTGATTTTTGCACTAGCAATAAATACTCAACATTCTCAAGAATCCTTCCTCAACATAAATGGAGAGACTTTGGGAGAATATCATCCACTCCTTCTATTGCTATGGTTATCATACATTATATTCAGACTGGTTAGGTATAGTTGTAATGACGCTATGAAAAGAATTACCCAACTTGTGAATATTTCTTAATTCATTCCCTAAAAAAACTATTTTTCCATATTATAAAATTCAATAGCATTATGAAATTGACCATTCATATAAATTTCCGGGGCAACTAAATTGCAGGAAACTGCTCTCAATTTAACGCCTGATTCCAAAAACATAGCTTTAGTTCTTTGATATGAATCGATCCATTTACCATTTGTATGCTTATCGTAAAAATCCTGACCTTCTTTATGAATTATCACTTCAGAAATTCCTGTTTGGATAATACCTCTGGCACAATCAGTGCAGGGCATCCAAGGAACGTAAATCTTGCAACCCTTTAGCTGAGTTCCTCTGCGGGCAGCATTGTAAATTGCATTTCTTTCTGCGTGTTCCAACCAATGATATTTTTCACCGTTTTCACGAGAAAGGCGCTCAGAATCCGGTTCTGCTTCAATGCTTCTTGGTAAAGAATTATAGCCAGTTGCCACTAACACATTATCAGAATCAACAATTATTGAGCCAACGTGTGTGTGCTCGTCTCTGCTTCTCATTCCTACCAAATAGCACATTGTCATATATAACGTATCCCAGTCAGGTCTTCTCATCTTTTCCTCATTAATGATTATGTATTCCCAAAAAAACGATTTCATTTTACGAATATTGCTTTTATTTAAATCAGTTAATTTGCTATTTTTGTATTTTGTAAAATAATAAGAATTTAAATATGAATATACTGCAAAAATCTATAAATACTCCAATAGGGGAAATGGTGGCTTGCGCTACCGAAAACGGTATTTGCCTGCTCGAATTTTCGAATAGAAAGTCATTGCCAATAGAAAATAATCAAATCGAAAAGAATTTTAATGCTAAAATATCTATTGGGGAAAATCAGCATTTAACTCAACTTGACAATGAACTCAAACAGTATTTTGCTGGCGAACTTAAAGATTTCAAAGTCGCATTAGATCCAGTTGGAACAGATTTCCAAAAGCTTGTTTGGCAAGAATTGCTTAAAATCCCCTATGGAGAATCGTGGTCTTATAAAAAGCAATCTATTTCGATGAATAGACCAAAATCGATGAGAGCAGTGGCTAATGCAAATGGAAAAAATAAAATTTCAATTGTAATTCCTTGCCATAGAGTAATTGGTGAAGATGGAACTTTGCACGGTTATGGCGGCGGGGTTGATAGGAAGAAATTTCTTCTAGATTTAGAAAAAGCAAAATACAAGATAAAACACTAAATTTTATATCTTTTTCTTAAAACCTGCGTATTAATACAAGCTTTAATTAATAAAATAATATTTTGGAGAATTTTGAACAGATTTAATGAATTTTTGAGTTTTGTAATCATAATTAAGAATATGATATTTTTAAAAAAAATATCCAAATTTCTTGATTAAATAAACCACAATTAAATTATGAAAATACTATCAAAATTTACCAATATTATCAAAAGCAAATACTTTATTATTACAACTATTATTTTAATCGCTGTGATGTCAATCAGCGTTTATGCGTGGGATATGAAAAGATTAGGAAAAGTGCCAAGTGGCACAAGATTAGAAAGAATTAAAAAATCACCGAATTATAAAGAAGATCAATTCGTTAATCAAAATCCAACAGTTATGGGTTTAGACAGCTCAAACTTTTTGAGTTTTATTTATAAATTTTTATTTGAAAAAGGCAATCAAAGAGAGCCGATTGACCACATTCCTTCAATTAAAACAGATTTATTGAAATTAAACAGAAATGAAGATGTTTTGGTTTGGTTTGGCCATTCCTCTTATTTCATTCAAATTGATGGGAAAAGATTTTTAATTGACCCAGTTTTATCGACCTTCGCTTCACCATTCTCGTTTATGGTGAAAGCGTTCAAAGGCGCAACTGCTTATTATTCAATAGATTTGCCCGAAATTGATTATCTCGTGATGACTCACGACCATTGGGACCATTTAGATTACAATACAATAATGGCAATGAAAGATAAAATCAAACATATAATTTGCCCACTGGGAGTAGGAGAGCATTTTGAGTATTGGGGATTTGATACAACAAAGATTTCAGAAGGTGATTGGTACGATAGCGTAGACTTATCAGATAATTTTAAAATGTATTATCATCCACAAAGACATTTTTCAGGTAGAACAATCTTCAGAAACAAATCACTTTGGACATCTTATGTTTTAGCAACTCCTTCAATGAAGATATTTATTGGTGGTGATGGTGGATATGACAAACATTTTGCAGAGATAGGCGATAAATACAACGGAATTGACTTGGCAATAATGGAAAATGGTCAATATAACGAAAAATGGAAGGCAATTCACTCAATGCCTGATCAAACTATTAAAGCAGTTAAAGAAATGAAAGCAAAGCGAGTTTTGCCAGTTCATTCCTCAAAATTTACTCTGGCATTTCATTCTTGGAAAGAACCACTAGAAACGATTTCAAAGCTTTCAAGCGAGAATAATGTTCAATTAGTTACTCCAGTAATTGGTGAGCCAATAAGATTGAAAGATACCACCCAAAAATTCCAAAAATGGTGGGAAAAAGTAAAGTAGTGAGATTATTTGCATTCAGCACTTGATGCAGAATTTTTGTTTAAAAAAACAACCAGTATTTACCCCACCCCAAATCCCTCCCCTTGAAGGGAGGGGCTTAAAGAGAAGAAAATTTCTAATAACGAATTATTAATAATTAATATCGAAATTAAGAATTAATTTGCTTGTGTAGAGGTTGTCTCAAAAGTACAAAATAATTTTTGTAGTGTCATTCTGAGCAAAGCGAAGAATCCAGAAAATCAACGACTTACGAGTTTTCTGGATTTCTCACTTCGTTCGAAATGACGCTTTTGATACAGCCTCCTTTCTTTGTTGTCATTCTCAATCAATGCGAAGAATCGCGTTATATTTTTTCGAAAAAATAAGAACGACCCCACCCTAATGGTCACCCATTCAAATTGAAGGGGAAGCAAGAATTAAACATAATTCGTTTGATATAATTTATAAAATCATTTTTCATTTGTTTCACTCAATGAGAAAAAGAATTAAAAGCCAAAGATTTGCTTTTTGGTTTTGATGGGTATAGAATTGCAAGAAATATAATCTATTTTCGTTTTATTTAGAGAATAAATAAAGAGAATAGTTTTATGTTTAAAGCAAAATTTGCAAAATATTACGACAAAGTACCTTTTCAAGAATTTCTTGTAAGTTTAACAGAAGATGAAAAAGCAGATGTTTTAGTAGCAATAGACAAATTATTGGAATTTAAAAATAACAATATAAAAATATCACTAAAACTTTTGAAATATTTAAGAGATGGAATTTTTGAACTTAGAGTAAAGCACCTTACGAAAATCTCAAGAGGTCTATACTTTTTTGTAAAAGACCAAAAACTGATTTTTACTAATGGGTTTATTAAGAAAACAGAGAAAACACCAAACAGTGAAATTGAAAAAGCATTAAAAATAATGATCAAATATAAAACAGAGGAACAAAGTGGAAATTGATTATGATGAATATAGAAACAAACTTCTTGAAAATCCTGAATTTAAGATTAAATATCTTTATGCTAAAGAAAAGTTGAATATCGAATTAATGATAGATTCAATTGATGAAGGGATTGAAAAGAATAGATCTCCTTTAGCTTTAAAAAGAAGAGTTAATAAATTAAGGAATCATATTGCTGCTTTAAGTTTGTAAATAATTCTTGGATAGCGGTAAAAGAATTAAAAGCCGGAGATTTACTTTTTGGTTTTGATGGGTATAAAACTGCAATAGACCGCAACTAAGGTTTTTAATCTTAAATTGGAAAATGAAAAAACCTTCCGAAGGTTTAAAATCCTTTGGAAGGTTTGATTGTAAAAATATTAGTTTAAAATTAGTTGTGGTAATCTGGAACAAAGTCCATATAATCCATTGGAATCATATGAAGTGCTTTGCCATTGTTTTCCATCATAAATTTTAAATTATTTAATTTTGAATCTAATTTATTTAATTTTGAAAGATTGATGCCTGTGAGCATTCCAAATAATTCACCAAAATTAAATGTTGGTTTTGGTAATTCAACAAAGTCAATTTGTTCATCAGCTTTCAATCCTGCTAATTTCTTTGCTTCTTTGATTGCTAAGCTTAATCCACCGATTTCATCAACTAATCCTAATGGCTTTGCGGCTTCACCAGTCCAAATATGTCCTTGTGCTACTTTTTGAACATCTTCCTTTTTCATTTTTCTACCATCAGCTACCATTTGAGTGAAATCATCATAGAATTTCAAAATGCTCTCTTCTTGTTGTTTTCTCTCGTCGGTTGTAAATGGTCTTTGTGGCAAGCCAATTCCAATAAATGGCAATTGGAAAGGATAACCCAAATCAGCAAATTTGCCAACTTTGATTACATCTGTTGTAATTCCTAATTTTTCAGACAAGCCTTTGTCATAAAACCAAGCACTGATAACGCCAATTGAGCCAGTAACTGTCATAGGTGTTGAAATTACTTTAGTTGCGTCCATTGATAGCCAATATCCACCTGAAGCTGCTACTGCACCTTGAGTAACAATTATAGGCTTTTTAACTTTAAATTTTCTAACAACGTCAGCAATATAATCAGAAGCTAATGCATCACCACCTGGAGAATCAACTCTTAGAACAATTGCTTTAACGTCGTCGTCTTCAGCAGCTTTTTTAATATCATTCACTAAAGATCTTGCATTTATTCCGCTTGTCATTGAGCATTCGCCAATTGCATAAATAATTGCGATTTGTGATGAATGTCCGCTCCACTTATTGTCAAATGGCATAGGTCTTTCGTTGATAAATTTAGCATCAATTACTGCTGCAATTGATTTATCATCTTTCATCAATTTATCTACATCGCCCCATCTAGCTTCTGCATCAACTAATTTTTTGTCAATACATTCTTTGGTGCGATAGCTGATTTGTCCATTTACAAGATTGTCAAATTCTTCTGGAGAAATTTTTCTTGATTCGGTTACGTCTTTTTTAACAACTGCATACCAGTCATCAATTAATTTTTGTCTTTGTTCTTTTTCGCCTTCGGTCATTTTCTCGTTAGAGAAGTTTTCGTAAGCTGATTTATATTTAAAGAATCTTAATTCATCGAATCCGATTCCAACTTTTTCTAACATTGATTTATAATAACTTCTACCAGTTGCAAAACCTTCGAGAGACATACCACCAAGTGGTTCCATATAAATTTTATCTGCAATTGATGCAAAATGATAATCATTTATGCCAGCGCGTTCAATAAACATATATACTTTTTTGCCAGCTTTCTTGAATTCTTTTAATTTTTCTCTGACTTCCCACATAATAGCTTTATTGCCTGATACAGTAGTAGCATTGATTACAATACCTCCAACCATATTATCTTTCATCAAAATATCGATTTTTTCTAAGATCTTCATTAATGTTAATGAATGGTCAAATATTGAATTCTGATATTTAATTTCGCCACTTAAGTCCAATTTATACCAGAATTTAGATGGCATAATTGAATTTAATGCATTATCAAATATGCTTCTATCGATTGCACCCATTCTTAATGCATAAGTGTTATTCATTGAGCCATTTTTTTCTGCAAGATTGGAAGTTAATGAGCTTAATCCCATTGTTCCAAAGCTCAAATCAACACCAAGATTGATTCTTTCATCTTTGAAATATCTTCCGTTAATTCTAATGCCATCAACAACTTCCCAGGAAACGCCTGCACTCCAGTTTTCAATTTTTTGACCACCAAAGTTCAAATAGCTATAATCTCCAAAAAGAGCTAATGGATATGATGGAATTGGTCTAACTGCAACTTCGCCAACATATTCTGCATCATCGTTGTCGATTGCTACGGTCATATGTGCTGAAGTAGATAAGAAGCTCCAAGGGCGATAAAGGAATCCTAATTGATAAGAATTGCTACGTTGGAAGTATGATTTATCACCACCAACCCAGCCATATCCTGCCCCAAAGGCAAAAGTTCTATCGCCAAATGAGAATGAATATCTGTAATCGATTACTTGCTTTGTTCCTGTTGGATCTTTATGTGTTAACATACCAACACCGCCGAATGGTGAACCAGAAAATAATCCCCAATCAGAGAAATTGCCTAATTTTGAGGTTTTGTCACTAGCCAAAAACATCAAATCGCCATCGTGGATGTAACTTGTAATTGCTGGATTATCAAATCCATAAAGACCAAATTTAAACGCTCCTGGCGATGATTGCTGATAATTGCTCAGGTCATAATATGACACAAATGTTTTTGGCTGAGCCGCTAAATTCATCGAAACAAAAGCGGTAATAATAAGTAGAAATATTTTTTTCATAAAAACTCCATAATTCAAACAACATTGTTTTTTAAACGGATTAGATTTTTTTTAGTTTCAGATTATGTAATTATTTGATAATTCTTAGTTATTAAATTCAAAGGGGTGTGGTATATTTCACAACTCCACTAAATCTGAGCATAGCGAAGAATCTGGTTTAACAATTTTCGGGATGTCATGCCGCACTTCGGTGCGGTATCAATTTTAATAATGGCGGCTTCACTTTCCCTCTCCCTAAATACCACTCTCAGGGGAGGGACTTGAAGAGAAGAAGATTAAATCATCACTTTTACTCATAAATGAAATTCCGTGAGAAAGTGAAATTAATGAGGATTGGTGTAATTCTAAATTATATGCTGCTACGCAATCGATTAAAGTTGCGATTTCATAATTATGAATAAATCCAGATCGTGCAGTACAATCAATACATAGATTTGTCATAATTCCAATTATTACCAAACTTTTTATATTTTTTGAGATTAAAAGCTCATTTAGATTTGTTTGATAAAATGCGTCGTATTCTGATTTATCAATTATAATTTCAACATAAGGACTTAAATCATCAATTATTTCAAATCCAACAGAATCTTTGCCAATTAGTTCTCTCCACCAATTTTTCATCATGGTATTTTGATTTGCATCATTAAAGTGACGAGTAAAAATAACAGGAGAATTTTGTTTTTTGAAATGTTGAATTACTTTTTTTATTTTTGGAACAATTGCTTTTGCTGCAGGTACAAAAGCATGGGAGTCATCGACTAAAAAGAATTTTTGCATATCTAAAACAAGCAAAGCTGAATTGGAGTAACTAAATTCTTTTTTCTGGCGTTTGGTCAATTGTCTGATTTTAGTTAAAATTTGATCAGCAACTTCTAAGTCTGTATTATAATTTTCTTTATACATTAGAATGAGTGTCCCAAAGCAAAATGTATTTGTAAATTGTTCATAATATCAGTTCTGCCAAAAATGAGCTTTGCTGTTGGCAAATTTGGGTCATAAAATGGCAATGCAAAGTCAAATCGTACAGGACCAACAGGAGTTTCATATCTTATTCCAACGCCTGTGGCAACTGCTAAACCTGTAATATACTCGTACCATTCATTTTTATAAACATAGTCGCCTTTGCTGTCAACAATCATCCATTGAAACGTATTCCCAATATCAACAAATGCAACAAAACCAGCATTTTCTAATGCGTCTGATAATGAGCCAAGTGCATTTATTCTGCCTAATTTATAGCGGTATTCAAAGGAGCTTTCAATTAATGTCCCATTTCCCACATAATCATAAGCAAAGCTTTCAGTTGGCAAATTATTTCCATATTTTGAAAGTGGCAAATATCTTAATCTGCGAGATGACCAACCTCTTACTGAGTTTGCTCCACCTGCAAAAAACTGCCTGTCAGATGATACATAAGATGTATTTTTATCGTACCAGTAAATCGTTCCTAATCGAGCCTTTATTGCCAAAACAGACTTACTAGAAAGTTTGTCGAACGAATAATGAGTTAATTGCAATCTGAAATATTTAGATAATCCTGAAAATCTTTGATCATTATTTAAAAATGAAAATAATGGATTAGTCGCATCTATGGATATTCCTGAAAAATATCCTTGAGTTGGCGAAAAAGGATTATCGCGTGTATCTCCTAATATTGAGGCACCGAGAATATTTGATGTTAAAATCGGATTAGTGCTTTTTACGAAAACATCTAAGTTTTTATATGTATGAAATATCTCATTAATTCTAATGGAATCACCATTCTTATAAGCTTCATTTACAGCTTCATTGTAGTTTGCCGGGATTTGACGCTCAAAAGTAAATTCAATATTTCCCTGTCTAAAATACGTTTGTTGGACTGCAATTCTAAATGGAAATCTTATGGGCAATGAAATTGTTGACATTTTAAGATATCTATCCATTGTTTGATAAGAAAATAAAAATTGTGTTCCAGCACCAACAAAAGCTTTATCAATTGTAAATATCAATGGTTGGGAAAAATTTACACCAAATTGATATTCGTAATCTATTGGGGCTAAATTTGTAAAGCCACCACTTTTGAAAAGCACTCTGGCAAATGGATTAAATTCTTGCCCAATACCACCAAAATTTTTATGCAAATAGGAAAGTTCAAATCCATAATTAAAAAATTTGGTTGATGGTGTGGTATTCAAAAATAAACCAACTCCATACTCTTGTTGCTTTTTATATTGATTGAAAACTGTAAAAGAAAGCGAGGTGTCGGATTTGGCAAAAAAAGCTGACGAAGTATCAATTTTTGTAATATCGAATGTGCCCATATTCATTAAATTAGCTTCTGATTGCTTCATTTTGGAAGCATTAAACCAATCACCCTTATGCATTTCTAATAAGGTCAGTTTCATATCGTTAGTAATCAATTTTTGCCCTTTTGTGCTGTCCACAAATGATATTTCATTGATTCTCTGGCGTTTGCCAGTGAAAAAACTTACAGTTACACTATCTGCAAAATTCAAGGTATCGACATAAACAGAAGGTGTTTCATATTGAGTATAAAAGTATCCGTTGTCACGTAAAATCATATAAATATAAGCTACATCATTCATCAAAGTATATTCGTTAAACATATCGTCTTTTTTCAAATTTACTTTTTCGAATGCTTTGACTTTCACTTCATATTCAATAGAATCCAGACCTGCATAAATTAAACTCTTAATTTTATACTGTTTTTTTTCGATTATATTAAATGTTAGTACATTTGTTCTAATAAGCGAATCGGCTTCAAAAGAATAATTCACTTCAACGTCGTGAAACCCTTGCTGACTAAAGAACAAAGAAAGTGTATTTGCATCATTCTTTGCTTTTAAATCATCAAAATACTTGATTTCTTCTGACATAGATTTTAATACATTTTCAAATTGTTTTTTATAATAATCAGGAGCAGAATTATTGATATTTAAATTATCATAATAATATTGAGCCAATCTATGGGGTAAACTTCGTTGTGTTGCTCTTAATGTTAAAATTTTCATCAGCTCATCTGATTCAATTATTGAATTCCCTTTAAATACAATTTTTCCGATTTCATAACTATCGATTTTGCTTTTTGATTTATAAAGTGATTTATAAACCTTTCCTTGAGCAATTGCTAAATTTTGGAATGAAAATAAAATCATCATCACAATAATTATCAAGCTAAAACAATATTTCGAGTAATTACATTTATACATATATTAAAATTAACAAAAATATTTAAATTTTTGGTTATATTTAATAAAATCAAGGATAGTTTTTTTAAAGGAAATCTGGAATTTGGAATTTTTTATAATTAGACAGTATACAAAGTTTAAAAATATGAATATTCATAAGTGAAATATTTTTTAACTTTCCCTGTATTATCAGCAATTGTTTCAATTACGATTTTGCCTGAACCATTAAAAGTATATGTATTTATATTGATAATAGAGCCAAAGGAGTCAGTTGTAATTTTGCGGATTTTATTTTCATCAGGAAGATAATTAATAAATTCTTTTGTAGAAAATTGATTATTCTCGATAACATCTTGGAGTCTTTCTACAATTTGGCCCTGGTCATTATAAATATTTTTATATACTACTTCCGATACTTTAGATGTTGAAGAATTCAGCTCAATTTTTTTTACTAAATTGCCTGAATTATCGTAAACAAAACTTGAATACGATAAAGTATCACCTTTTAAATTTGATTCAATCAATGAAACTTTTTTCCCGGTTAAATCAAATTTTGAAGTTGTGATAACAGTTGAATCAGATGTTCCATTAGATCCAATGAAGTTTTCAGTTTCAATCATTTCGTCATCATTATAAGCAATTTCAGAGACTGAAGCGGCAACTCCAAAATCATTATAATTTATACTTTTTAATAATTTACCTTCTAAAGTGTATTCTTTGTAGCTTACTTTAAATAATTTTGCTTTAGAATCAGGATTGCATTGCCATTTGGTCTCGGATTTAAGCTTTTGAGAATTAACAACTTCCTGCGGATCTACTGGAGTTCCGCAGGAGTTTAAAATCGCGATGCTAATTAAAGCCAATATATAAATTTTTATTTTTTTCATTTTTCAATCTTACAAACTACTAATTTTTTTGCAAGATTTATCAATATTTATTTATTGATTATCATTTTTTTATAATACGTTTTATTATTAGTAAATATTTTA
>CAIWET010000187.1 GCA_903911805.1 uncultured Ignavibacteria bacterium
AATAGATAAAATTTTCCGCCATTTTTAGAATATTCAAATGATGGACCTGGGAATTTAACAGTATTCAAACCATTTTTTAACCAATTCCAAAATGCTCCGTCGTCAGGCAATAATTCTACTATGTTATAATCTAAACCAATTACAAATCTTCTATATGATAATTTATCAGGTGGACTATTAGGGTCTTTATTTGCATCAATTGCATCTCCACCATATCCAATAGCAAGATTCAGCCATTTTGGCCAGTATTTTCTATAATCCACTGGTAACATTTTTCTTACATTGAAACTCAACCAAAATGTTGATGCATTATAATCATCCATAAAATTATGGTCACGATTAATTACAGGTTTACCAAGCCATTCTGCTGGCGCATACTGCCATTTGAAGTTTACATTTTGTAATTCTGGAACATACCATTGTGCTGCCTGAAAAATTGCTCCTACTGCATCAAAATAAAAGTCAGATGGTGAAAACCCCCAATTACCGCCAAAACCATCTTCAATTTCTACATAAGTTTCGTAAGCCAAACCCATTGCGGATCCAAGAATTGGAGATAAATCTCGAGATACTCCAGAAACAAGCAAACCTTCAGTAAATATCCAAGAGCACACATAAGTTCCATAACTGTGACCAACTTTATCTACTTGTAATGCATAAACCCAATCTTCAACGAAATGAAATTTTTGGCGTTCACCACTCCACCAAGTATTCCTTTGATGGATGTATAAACCAGCATAAACTGACAAGTAAATACCTCCAACAATAGAAGCTGGAATTGGCCTTAATTCAGTAGTTTGTTTTGGAATTGAACCATCTAATGTGTATCTTTGCTCGCCAGCAAAAGTAAAATTTTTAAAATCAATTTGATTAAGTTTTTTTAAACTATCAATTTCCTCAGCAAATAAATTTCCACTGAGAAATATTGCTAATAATATTGAAAAAAACTTATTCATATTCTATTTTAAACCCTTACCCGTTTTAGTCATTTTTCCTTCTTTTTTGAATAATGAAATAACCTTATCCAAAACGCCATTTATAAAAGTGCCGCTTTTTTCAGTTGAGTATTTCTTTCCTAAATCAATTGCTTCATTAATTGTAACTTTAGGTGGGATTTCAGGAAAATAAAGGAATTCACATATTGCAATAGCCATTATTTTTTTATCCAAGTATGAAATTCTATCATATTCCCAGTTCTTTGCTGATTCAACAATTATTTCCTCGCAAGCAGTACGATTGCTCAATACTGATTCTAATAATTGGTGAGCAAAAGCTAATTCTTCTTTTGGCCAAACAATTCTTGTATCAGCTTCTAACTCTTCAATTTGCTGAGGATCTAGAAATTGATGAACGTGATTTGGATCATCAACATCATTGTCGTGCTCATCACCAAATTGAAATTCTCTAAAAAAGATATGATTAAAAAGTAATTCCAAAGATGTTTCAGAAATTTCGTAAGAAACTAAAATCTGTAATATTTTCTCTCTAATTGCTCTTCTTTTACCTGTGATTTTAGTATTTTTACTTAAAGGAAAGGTATTTATATTTTCTTGACTATCCATAACTTGATTTTTCATTTATTTTTTAGGTGGCTCCCAGCCCTTACGTTTCCAACTTTTTAATTCAATAGTAACACTACCAACATATACTTTTAATTTTGCTTTGATTGGGATTCTTGCTTGGTCGTCACTAAACCAACCTTCAAATTTTCCACTTAAACCATAAATTCCTGTCCAATTTGCTTGACCATTAAAAAATACAGTTTTTACAGGATAATTTACTGCAGAAATTTCAACATTTTCTTTTTTTCCTATAAAATTTAATTGAGTAGAGCAAGTATCAAAACTCATTTGAGTAGGGACTAAAAAATGCCTATTACTAAACACAAATTCTCTAGCAAAATAGAAGATTGATGCTCCATCGCACCATTTTTTATTTGTCTTTTTTTCTTCGTATTTAAAATTTTTATTACCCATATATTGATTGAAAGAAATCAAATTTTTCTCATATTCAAAATTTGCTTCTTCTGTTACCCAACCAATATCGTGCTTAACTCCACCAACAAATTTATGAGAATAAGTAACCGAAGGATCTACCCAGGATTCGAATGTAGCGTGTAAATCCACAAAAGGAATTCCTTTATATGAATCCATAAATGCTTTGATTTTATAAACTTTTTTGCCCTTAAAGTCAACCATTTTATTAGTTATCATTTTAATTGAGCCAAGTTTGATTCCCATATAGGAAACTTCATAAAAAAGCTCTTCACCCTCACTCATCATCATTGATTTTGAGTGAGAGTTTTGAGTTGAAAATATAAAGCTAAAAGCTAAAATAACAGCAACAATATATTTATTTATTTGATGCAAATTATTTCCTGCCACCATTTTTACTTGTTCTTAAATTTGCTACTTTTTTTGCTTCAGGGAATAATTCAATTGCTTTATTCATTTGTTTATCTATTGAATAAAATACTTGTAAATACTGATTTCTTCCAAATATTGCTCTTGCCAAATCTGCTTTAATCGCTGTTTGATAATAATCTTTATCAGCTAAGTATAATGTATCATTCCATTTGATTTCTTTGGTTTCTACCAATTTTCTGAAGTCTTTTAACATCTCGTCATTTACTTCAAATTTCTTGTAAAATCCTATAAAATCATTTTCATATTTTTCTTTGATTTTTTTGCCTTTTTCTCTTAAGAAATTATCAGTATATTCAAAGAATAGATTTTTTCTTCTAATATCAACGCTCATTCTGTTGATTGTATCAGATTTAATGATGAAATCAGGAGTAATTCCGCCACCACCAAATACTGGTCTACCAGATTTTGTATAATAAATTGGTAATGAATCAATATTAATTTTGAATTCTTTTTTAGTTTCTTTAGCATTAAATTTCTCAGCTTGCTCTTTAATTCTTGCGATAGCGTGATCTAAATAATTGCCTTCTTCTAATTCTAATCTACCAATTAAATGTCTATAATCATCTTTATTTTTATAAGGTCTTTGGATACATCTGCCTGACGGAGTATAATATTTGGAAATTGTCAATCTAAATGCTGAGCCATCTCCAACTTCATATTGTCTTTGAACTAATCCTTTTCCATAAGATGTTTCGCCTACAACCAATCCTCTGTCGAGATCTTGAACTGCACCTGAAACGATTTCTGAAGCTGATGCTGAACCAGCATTAACCAAAACGATTAATGGAATATCTTTGAATTCTGACATTGCATTAGAAATATAAACTTCGTCCATATAAGATTTTCTGCCTTTAGTAAATACAACTGTGTCGCCTTTACTAACAAATTCATCAACCATCATAAATGCTTGATTTAAGAATCCACCAGGATTTCCACGTAAATCTAATACAAGATTTTTCATTCCTGCAACTTTTAATTTATTCATGGCTAAGATTAATTCATCGTGGGTTGTTGAAGCAAATCTATTTACAACAACTACACCAACGTCTGTTCCTTCTACAATAAATGAAGCATCAACAGTATTCAAAGGAATTTTATCTCTAACAATAGCATAGTGAATCAAATCAGCCATACCATATCTTTTAATATCTAATTCAACGGTTGTTCCTTTTGGACCTTTTAATTTTTTTGGAACATTATTGCGATCAATCCCAATTGCAGATTCACCGTCAATTTTGATAATCTTGTCACCTGCTTGAATACCTAATTTCTCACTTGGTCCATCTGGAATGGGAGCTACAATGGTTAATGTATCATTTAATATATCAAATTCAACACCAATACCATCGAAACTACCTTTGAAATCTTCTTCAACTTTTTTCATATCATCGGCTGAAATATAAACTGAGTGAGGATCTAATTCGCTCAACATGCCTTTGATTGCCGCTTCAACTAATTTTTGTGTATCTACTTCTTCAACATAATTTTTTGTTGCTGTATTTAATACGTTGTTGATTTTATCCAACTGTTTATAAATATTGTCACTAGAAATTAGTGGCACTCCAAAATATCCCAAAAGAATTCCAAATGCAATCAGACTCATTACATATATAGATTTACGCATTTAATCTCCAAAATTTATACCATACAGTTTGATATAGACGAATAATTACTTTATTATTTCTATATCAGACAAAATTATTAAAAAAAATTAATTTA
>CAIWET010000188.1 GCA_903911805.1 uncultured Ignavibacteria bacterium
ATAAAAAATCCATTGTTAGAGTTTAATAAAATATGGTAATTACCACTCGATAAATCATTAACTTCCAAATTCAAATCTAAATAATTAATGCTTTTAATATAAAATGTACCAAAATATTTAACAATTTCTCCTAATTCGTTGATAATGTTAACTTTTATTGATAAATCATAATTATTATTATTTGATATTTTCAATTTTGCATTAGACTCAATAGGATTAGGAATCAAAGATTCAATAGTTAATCCTTTTATTAAATTACTTTCTGTAATGCCATTAATACATGGTAGAATTGAGAAAGGTATTTTAATTATATCGAGTATTTCTGCTTTGTCATAAGCAGCACAAGCCCTAATAAAAACTTTATTTGAATTATATTTTGGCAATTTCCAAGTGTAAATATTTAAATTAGCATTTAATTTATTGAAAAAAACATTTTTCCAAGTTAATCCGCTATCGATAGAATATTGTAAATATATATCATTTATAAAATCAGATTTCCACCTAACTGAGATAGTAGTATCATTGCAAAATTCTTCTCCACCTTTTGGTTCAATGATCGTTACTTTAGGATTATCAATTTCTATAATATTTGAAATTGCAAATTTACTTGAATCTTCGAATGAAGAAATTTTAATTAAGTATTTGCCAGCCCCAGGAGTTTTTTCCCAAATTATAGATAAAGCAGTTGTGTCAGTAATTAAATCATTCCAAGAATTACCAAAATCACTTGAATATGAAACATTAAAGTTTTTTATAAAATAAGCTGACCAAGTGATATTAATTGACTCTTTGATTGCATTTTTTATTGAAATAGAAGGAGTTAAAATTTTAATTGATTTATTTGCAATAATAAAATTCATTTCTGAAGTATCAGCAATTTGTTCATTAGAAGCATCAGTGATTCTTATTTGTGCTAAGGTAAATGTTAAATTCGGTAATGTCCAATTGTAAATTGAATCGCTTGTTGGAATATTTGATTTAATAATTTCCCATTTTTGCCCATTATCATAAGATACATAAATATTGATATTTGTGATTTTATTGGAGGTCCATCTTATTTCTTGATTTGTATTTGCCAAATAAATTTTGTCACCAAGAGGATTTAATAATTCTATAATAGGTTTTGTTATTTCTTTGATACAATTAGATGATTCGGCAGCTTGCCTCATCATATTTACTTGTCTTGGATGAATCAAAAGTTCAGTAGAATGAGTTTTATTTGTCAAATGGCAATAACTCATTATTGTACCTTCTCTTGGGATTGGACTACCACTTAAACAAGCATCGTAAACGGTACTCTGAGTAACACAAGTATCAATCATATTTGGTTCGTAATAACAATTATGAGTATGAGGAGCTGAAAAGCTATGACCAATTTCGTGAGCAGTACAGACTACATCCCAAGAAAAGTTCAAATATGGAAAATTAACATTACCTTTTAATCCTATTACTGAATATCCTTCAGAATCACTACAAAGTGAACCTATATACGGATCACCACCAAAAGATAACCCTCCAGTAGATGAAGTCAATTTTGTAAATAATAATACAGATGCTCTTCCTGGGCTTATAAACTTCCAAACAGCACTCATATTTAATATTTTATCATACATTGACGGAAAATCTTTATATGGATCATTAGATAAATTTTCTCTAATAACTAATTCTTGCATATAAAACCTGCAATTCAAATACTCTTCGTAAATTTTAGAAGTATTATTAATTATGGCAGTTAAATAAATTATTGCTTTGTCATAATCAAGTCCTATTAATTGATAATAGCTATAATCACCTTCCACAATAATTGGTACTTCTAATAATTTTGAGTTAGATTTGGAAAAAACAGTTTTAGCTTTGCTATTAATATCTTCCATTTCAGTAGAAATTAATTTTTTATCATTGTTATAGCATTTAAATCCTTCATTATCAATATTATTAGAGTAAATATAATGAAGATTATCAATAGTATGATTATCATTTATAGATGAAGAAATTGAATATTGATTTTTAAGGGAATCTTGAATTATTCCAAATAATAGCCCTTTTGAAAAAGTCAAAACAATTTTTGAATTTTCTTGACCTTTGATTGTTCCTTCAAAA
>CAIWET010000189.1 GCA_903911805.1 uncultured Ignavibacteria bacterium
AATTATATTGAAATAGTAAAATCAACTAAACCTAAAATAGAAGAATTTAATAATATTACATATAAATCTAAGGGAAACAAATGAAAAATGTATTTTTAATTTTCGTTATAGCAATTTTTGCAACTTTTAATTCTTATGCCCAAGATGGAGCACTTGATCCAACTTTTAATCCTGGTGGTTCAGGTTTTGATTGGTGTTGCGTAAAAGTTACTAATATTCTTAGCAATGGAAAAATATTAGTAGGAGGTTATATGGGTGATTACAACGGGAACGGTGGTTCATTTATGTTAGCTAGAATAAATTCAGACGGTTCATATGACAATACATTCACTTGTTATTCTTTAGATAATGAAGTTGCTACAATATGTGTTCAAAATGATAAATATATTGTAGGTGGAACTTTTAGTGGAACGATAAAAAGAATAAATTCAGATGGTTCAGTCGATAATACTTTTAACTTTGGTGGAGCTGGTTTTAATAATTATGTTAGAAATATTAAAGCACAAAGTGACGGTAAGTTGATTGTATCTGGTCAATTCACATATTATAATGGTGTTGAAATAACTCATGGAATTTGCAGATTAAATCAAGATGGAACTATTGATAATACTTTTAATTTAGGTTTATATGGTTTCAATAATGATGTTTATTTTGTTAATGTTTTAAATAATGATAAAATTTTATGTGGAGGGGCATTTACTTATTACAATGGAAGTGAAATCTCTCATGGAATATGTAGATTGAATGCAAATGGGAGCTATGATAATTCGTTTAATACAGGTGGTTATGGGTGTAATGGAGGTATTGTCCCAATTGCAGTACAATCTGATAATAAAATATTAATTGGTGGCAACTTTACTTCTTATAATGGAGTAACTCATGCAATGTTGTTTAGATTAAATGAAAATGGAACTGTTGATAATACTTTTAATGTAGGTGGAAGTGGTTTTAATGCAAGTGTTTTGACAATAGCTTTAGCGTCAGATAATAAAATTTTTGTTATGGGTTGGTTTGATCAATATAATAATAATCCTGTTCAAAAATGTTTGGTTCGACTTAATTCTGATGGTTCTTTAGATGAATCTTTTAATTTAGGCGGTACGGGATTTAACACTTTTTTTGATTGGCAGTATCTTTCAGTTC
Organism: uncultured Ignavibacteria bacterium; assembly: GCA_903911805.1. Taxonomy (GTDB): domain Bacteria; phylum Bacteroidota; class Ignavibacteria; order Kapaibacteriales; family UBA2268; genus CAIWET01. Next base: position 1,144 of record CAIWET010000189.1, read on the forward strand.
AAACAGATGGAAATCTAATTGTTGGTGGGGGCTTCACTCAGTTAAATGGGATTGATATCCCACATTATTTAGTTAGGCTACTTGCTAATAACAATCCTCCTCAAATTACTTCTACTACAGTATCCCTTTCTTCTCAAGCAACTTCTAACACTTGGATTGATAACAATTCAAATAATGCTGATGCTACAGTGCCTAGTAGTGGTAATCCACAAAGAGTAAATCCAGATGCAGCATTTAATAATAACCCAAGTTGGCTCTTCAATGGTTCATCTAATTGCTTCCAATTACCTTACAATTCAAATATTGGACGATTGAATTATAATAGTCCTAAATCTTTGTTTATAAATTTCAAAACAGGTACAAATATAAATAATAGACAAGTTATATTTGAATTGGGAGGATTAAATTCTGGAATGAATGCTTATATTTATAACAATAAATTATGGGTAGGTATTTGGAATAATAATCAAAGAAGATATTTTTCCAAATCAATAAATCAATCAACCAATTATTTGATGTCAATTGAATTTAATGGTTCTAAAGTAAGAACATCATTAAATGGATTTGTTTCAAGTTCAATGTTATTTAGTGGATTTATCTCAAATTCAAATTCAAATGGAATTGGAGCTTCAATTAATGGAACAAGATTTATGGATATGACATCCGGAAATGGATTAAGCTATTATTTGGGGGGTAAAATTGCTGAAATACTAATGTATAATTCCTGTGATCAAACACTTAGAGAAGATGTTATGACTTATTTGGACTCAAAATACAATACAACATATAGTAATGACTATACAAGATATTTTGGAAAAATTAATGCTGAAGGAAGTGATTGGACAGAAAATAATTGGGATGAAGAAATCAACACAGTTTTAGAAAATGATCTTCAAATAAATTACGATGGTGCTGAAATTAATTTAAATTATATCTCTAATACCAAAGAAATTGGAAAAATTGAATTATTTGACATAAGTGGAATAAAAATTCAAGATATCTACGCAGGTGAATTAAATTATGGTGATAATAATTTTATGATTAATAATGATAACCTTATTAGTGGTGTTTATTTTGTAAAAGCAATTTCGAATTCAAGTATTATTAGCAAAAAAGTAATAATAATAAAGTAGAGAAATCATTAAATACATTTCAATTTAATACAAAACCCCATCAACCAAAAACGATGGGGTTTTTATTTATCATTTAAATTCTTTGTAATCTCATCATCAGTTTATAGGGTATTGGGTTGTGGGTATAGGGAATAGGAAGAATTATGCCTAATCCTAATATAATATAAAAATTTGCAAATCGTTTATTTATCATGGATAAAAATGAACATATTACATATTGGCTTGAAACTGCAAAGAGTGATTGGGAAACTGTAAATATTTTATTTGTTAATAAAAAATATCTTCAATCTCTTTTTTTTGCCCATCTTACAATTGAAAAAATTGCAAAAGCATTATTTATTAAATTTACAGAAGAAATTTATCCTCCAAAGACTCACGATATTGTTAAATTGCTAGATAAAACTAATCAAACTTTTGATAATGAAACTTTGATTTTTTTAAAAGCTTTTAATATTTATAATTTAGAAGGCAGGTATCCTGATTATTTAAGTAATATTTATCAGTCAACTACCAAAGAAAAAGCAAGTGAATTAATAATCAAAATTGAAGGAATAAAAGATTGTTTACTAAAAATGATATAATTGATTTAATAAAAAATTTTGTAACTGATTGCAATTCTTATGATTTAAAATTTGACAAAGTAATTTTGTTTGGGTCTTATGCAAAAAATAATCAGTCTGAAGATTCAGATATTGACTTAGCTTTAATTTCAAATCAATTTTCTGAAGATAGTTTTGAAAATGCTTTGAAAATTGCACCTATTTTATTGAAATACTTAAATATCGATGCAGTTACTTTTCCGTCAAATTATTTCGAGAATGGCGATCCATTTATTAATGAAATCAAAAGAACTGGATTATTGATAAATTAGTCAAAACCGGTTAATCACTAATTCAGAAAATTAAGGGTATTGGGTAGTGGGTATAGGGTATTGGAAGTAGAAGAGACCTATAACTTAAACCTAACCCCAAACTCTAAACCCTAAACCCCATACCCTCCACCCTCCACCCTAAACCCCATACCCTCAGCATCAAATTTTCAACAAAAATAAATTATATTTTGTTAATCTCGAAAAAATTCCGTAGTTTTGTATTCTTTTTTAGTGTATTATTTTAGAATAGGAGTATTAAAGTGGACTCATCCACCAAAATAACAAAATCGTTAAGGAAAGAAGACGCCGACCACAAATGGTTGATTGTCGACGCTTCTGATATGGTCTTAGGAAGATTAGCAACACAAGTTGCAGCGCTTCTTAGAGGCAAGCATAAAGCCGATTTTACTCCGCATGTTGATAACGGCGATTACGTTATTGTTCTCAATGCCGCAAAGTTAAAAGTACTTGGCAAAAGAACTGATATGAAGGAATATTTCCATTATACAGGTTATCCAGGTGGCGGTAGATTTGAATCATTCAAAAATATGATGAACAGAAAACCAGAATTGGTTGTAGAGCATGCAGTAAAAGGTATGCTTCCGAAAACAAAACTCGGAAGACAGATTGTTAAGAAACTTAAGGTATATGCAGGCGGCGAACATAGTCACGCAGCTCAAATGCCTCAAGATCATAAATTAAGTAACTAATTGTGCAAAAGAATTTAAATAACGGAGTTGTTTGATGAAGATTTCTATAGCCACAGGCAGAAGAAAAACAGCAGTTGCGCAGGTTAGATTATTTCCAGGTACCGGTAAGGTTATTGTTAATAACCAGCCAATGAGTGAATATTTTTCAGTCGAAATTTATCGCCAAATTGCTTTAAGAGCATTGGAAGTGACAAAATTAGAAGGAAAATATGATATCACTATCAAGGCAAATGGTGGCGGAAAAAGTGGTCAGACCGGTGCAGTGCAGTTAGGAATTGCCAGAGCTTTGGTTGCTCTCGACGAACAGTTACGCGGCCAGTTAAGAGACGCAAATCTTTTAACTCGTGATCCAAGAATGGTGGAGCGTAAAAAGTACGGAAGAAAGAAAGCCAGAAAGAGATTCCAATTCTCAAAACGTTAATCGCGTTTTGTTGCTATCAGTCATGTTTCGGGATTATCTGTGTGTGGTTTTGCTTAAGATATAGCAAAATTAGTAAGATAAGTAGAACGAAACAGGTGTATTTTTTAATTAACACAAAATATTAATAATGGAGTACTAAATGTCCCACGTTGTATCTATAGAGCAATTGCTCGAATCTGGAGCCCATTTTGGGCACTTAACGCGCCGTTGGAACCCAAAGATGAGAAACTACATCTTTATGGAAAGAAACGGTATCCACATAATAGACTTAAGAAAAACTCAAATCTTAACCGATATTGCTAGACAAGCTATGTATAATATTGCTCAACAAGGAAGAAATGTTCTTTTTGTTGGCACAAAACCACAAGCTAAAGCTGCTATTGAAGCAGTTGCTAAAAAATGCGAAATGAATTATGTTTCGGAACGTTGGCTTGGCGGTATGTTAACTAACTTTTCTACAATTCGTAAATCTATTAAAAGACTAAACGCTATCGACAAGATGGAAGTTGATGGTACTTTCGATAAGATCACTAAAAAAGAAAGATTACTTCTTACTCGCGAAAAAGACAGATTAAGAAAAGTTTTTGGCGGTATTGAAGATATGACAAGATTGCCTGGTGCACTTTTTGTTGTAGATATTAAAAAAGAACATATTGCTATTAAAGAAGCTAAAATATTAGGCATCCCAGTTATTGCTATCGTTGATACTAACTGCGATCCAGGTGAAGTTGATTATCCAATTCCAGCTAATGACGATTCAATGAGAGGTATTGAACTGATTGCTGGCGCTTTAGCAGATGCTGTTAAAGAAGGATATTCAATCGCCAAAGTTAAATTTGCAGATCAAATGGCTGAAGATAAAAACGGCAAAGATGATATGAGCGATGATGCGAAGATCAAAAGAAGAATGAGAGAAAGAAGACCTGTTAAGGGTGACGGTACTGGCGTTAGAAGCGCTAGAAGAGGCCCCGAACAAGCTGCACCTGCAAATGACTAATTGAATTAACAAGGGGAAAAACAACTTCCCCTTGTTTTTTATTTTTTAAATAGGGCTCAATGCCCTATCTTTATAAAATTTATCGGGTGTCGCTTCGATAAATCCTTCCACAAGAATTTGTCTGAAGCCATTTAACCGAAATTTATTAAAATTGATTTTAAA